>DATFXC010000150.1:0-42279 GCA_035258625.1 Candidatus Udaeobacter sp.
GAGTGCCTCAAACGCCGTTTTGCCGGTGTCGCCGTGCCCGTGCATAATGGAGCGAAATTCCGCTTCACTCAATTTCGCTGCCTTCATGACGGCGCGGTAAATAATCGAGCCGCCCACTTGTAACGCACGCAGATCGCTCTGCGCGAAAGGCCGACCGGTGAAATAAATCGCCGCGATCGGAAGTTGCTCCTGATCGAGGGTGCCAAGATAATCGGCGAGGAAACGTACCTTCTCTAATTTGGCGACGGTTGCTCCAATTGCTTCGCCGACCTGCGCAAAGGCGGCGAATTCGGATTGGGGAGCGCTAGCATTCTGCCGAACAGGCTCTGACATGCGAAGCGAAAACTCCATCTGGTTTTCCGCCCTCAGTGCCCACGCTTCGATGCCCCGCTCGCGTAAATCGCGCGCGAATTCGACGGCGAATCCATGAAGAGTAAACACACGTTTGGGTCGAACAAGATCGACATAGCGGACGAGCTCATTGTAATCGGCGTGATCGGAAAGCGGAAATGCAGCATCGACTTGATAGCGGTAAATTGCATTCGGATCGAGTGCCCAGCCAGTGAGCATTGCCACACGTTTGCGCGGAATTTTTTCAAGCGCGCACGATCCATTTGCGGTGGGTGGGCAAATGAGAACCTTCCCGGCAACCTGGTTCGCGTTGTACGAGACATAGTTGCAAAAGGACTGGCCCAGCTGCCCGTAAACACGGGTCATCCGATACACAGAACTGTGCAACATCGGCGTCAGCCCGGCGCCCTCGAGCGAGCACAAAATCTCCTGCGCCTTGCCTAACGAGCAGCCAAGCAGCACTGGCACGCGATCGTCCTCGATTGCTTCGCGGCAGAACGCCACAACTTGATGGACGATTTGTTCCGTTGGCGGAAATCGGTAACGCGACAGCCCAAAAGTCGTTTCCATGATGAGGGTATCGGCCTCGCGCCATTCCACCGGCTCGGCGGATTTGCCCGGACGCAGTTTAAAATCGCCGGTGTAAAGTAGTGTGTCGTCGCTCCCGAACAGAAGGCATTGTGCCGAACCAAAGATATGACCTGCCGGCAATAACATGAGGTCGAGATGGCGAACCGTTCGTCTTTCGCCAAATGGCAGGATATGCTCTTTGCGGACACCAGAGAGCCGGCTTTGCATCAAGCGTGCTGTGCGTTCCGAGACAATGATCTCGCGATGCCGCGCTATGTGGTCGCTGTGCGCGTGCGAAACGAAAGCCATATCCTTCGCATCCCAGGGATCGAGCCACAAATCTTGTCGCGGCAGATAAATCCCACGCTCATAACGAACGTCGATCACCCCAAAATCTAGACGTGAAACAGCGACAGCAAAACCGTGGGACTTATACCCCAATGCGACCTTTATTGACAGGCAGCCTCTGAGCCCGTTTCATTAATGAGAGATGAAATTTATCCCAGTGGCGCTTGTTTTTATCGCTACCGCAAGCGGGCTGGCCGCAGCGACCGAGGAACCCAGGATTGTCCAAAAAGTTACACCGCTTCCGGTCGCGCTGAGTAAGGATTTCGAATTTCGAAAAACGAAGCTTTTCTTTATGAGTGAGCAGGCGCCGAAAAACCCTGGCTCGCGGCAGACGACGAGCACGTTTAGAGGGCCGAGCGGGAAAACGGCCACGCTTCAGGACGCGCCTATTACTTTTGAGCGGCAATACCGGCTTTTTGGCGCCGTGACCGGCCTCGATCAACGCCAGCGGTTCGGTGATTACTTCGATTTTTTTTGGCGCGCCAGGCGACTGGCGGACGTGACCGTCCGCCTCGAATATCGTCAGGAGAAATTGCATGATCACATTCAGGCGCAGGAAATTTCTTATCGAAATGTCCGCGGCACTCAGAAGACGGAATTCAAAGTGATCGGCGACGATTACTTTGACGATGGACGCGTAATCGCCTGGCGCTGCTTGCTGATCGAAAACGGGCGGGTGGTAGCGGAAAATCGCTCTTACATGTGGGACTAGCCGGTCGAGGTCGATGGGATACCGCTAGGCAACCTCCCTATTCCGAATCCAATTTAGAGCTTTCCAGTGGCTGGCCGGGTTTGACACCGTGCCTGCCGATCTTGTATCTTTTATTGAACAAACGTGGAGTCATCGATTCTAGTAGGGGTAAGCGGTCCGACCGTATGGGTGAAAGTGGAGGGAAAAGGTAGTTTCCTCAATAGCGGCAACCTCAAGGAGTTCGCGCGCGAAATGCTGGACCGCGGGTATCGCGAATTTGTGGTGGACCTGGCGGATTGCGCCATGATGGATTCCACATTCATGGGAACTATGGCGAGTGTGGCGTTGCGGCTAAAAGAACTCGGCCATGGCCATCTGCATATCGTTCATTGTGGAAACCGCAGCCAGCAACTGCTTTCCGGGCTTGGTCTGGATCAGATATTCGATATTCACAGCGATGGTACTGGTGCGCCTGAATGTGAAGCGCTCGAGCAAGCCACCAGGAACCAGTCACCGGATTTCCGAAAGAAGGAACAGGCAGAAACGATGCTGGAAGCGCACGAAGCGCTTTGCGAAGCGGCGCCAGAAAATATCTTTCGCTTTAAGGACGTTCTCGACTTTCTCAGACAAGACCTTCATCACGAGACGTCTTCGAAGTAAGCTGGCCCTGCGCGATGTGGCCGACTCTTCTCCTTGGGCTGCTCGTCGCGTCTGTGACCGGGTGGGTTGTAACTGCCTACCTTCAGACGCGCCGAATTCGCAGGCTAGAGCGCTCGCATGAGGAGATCCAAGTCGAAGAAACGCTGGTGTTCGATTTCCTGCACGGTCTAGGCGAAGCCTTTCGGGAGACGATTCGACCGCAGGAACTGCATCGGCTGATTGTTGAAGGCGCCGTGCGCGTTCTCGACGCACACGGCGGTGCGCTCTATGTGACCGATCGCACCGGCGGCAAGCTCACCCCGGCGTTCATCTCAAAAGGTTGTCCGCCTCTTGTCGAAGTTCCGTCAAATATTTTGCAACAAGCGGCTGCCAATCCCGTGGCTTTGGAGACTTTCCTGCGGCTGCACGCCGTCGCTCAGCGCGAAGGATTAATTGGGCGCGTGTGGCAAACAGGACAGGCTGTCTGTCTGAACGAGTTCTCCGAAGCTCCGGAATTGGCCAGATTGCGTGGAAGCGCCTTTGGCAGCGTGTCGGTGATGGCGACGGCGCTTCGTTATGGAGACCAGGACCTCGGTGTGCTGGCGCTGGCCAACGGTCCCATGGGTGCGCCTTTTTCGCAGGGTGATTTTGTGGTCTTTAAATCAATCGCTGAGCAGTCCGCTTTTGCGCTCTACAACGCCATCATTTATTCGATGGCGAACGAAAAGAAACGGCTGGATCACGATCTCGAAATTGCCAGAGACATTCAGCGCATCCTGCTCCCATCGGAAGCGCCGGCCATCAATGGATTTCAGATCAGTGGCATCAACGTGCCGGCCCGCCAGGTAAGCGGCGATTACTTCGATTACATCGACGTAGATAAGGAGCGGCTTGGCGTGGCGATCGCAGACGTCTCCGGGAAAGGGGTACCAGCATCTCTGATCATGGCGATCTGCCGCAGCGTATTGCGTGCAGAAGCCGCTCGCAATCCGTCTCCGGCTGATGTTTTACGAAAAGTAAACCGACAGCTTTATCCGGATATCAAAGAAGACATGTTCATTAGCATGGCCTACCTTATCCTGGATCATCATCACGATGGGGTCACGCTCGCGCGCGCCGGACACGACGCGCCGTTATGGTACAAGCGGCAATCGCAAACCGTCACGCCGGTAAAGTCTCCGGGAATGGTGGTGGGAATTGACAGTGGAAGCGTGTTCGATAGGCTTACGGTTGATTTCGCAGTAGCGCTCGAACGCAACGATTGTCTCGTTCTCTACACCGACGGTGTCACCGAGACGCTTAACTCCGAGGGAGACGAGTTTGGTGTCGACCGGATGATGCAGTCGGTCCGCGCCAGCGCAAACGATGGCGCCCAAGCGATTGTAAAGAGGATCACCGAGGACGTGCGCGAGTTTACCGGTTCGGTGCCGCAAAATGATGACATAACCTTGATCGCGATCCGTAAAACATGAAAAAGATTCCTTCCCCTGAAGAAGAAGAGAAAATGAATTCAGCACGGGCAAGGCAAGCGTCTGAACCCGGCGCCGACTCCGAAGATGCAATGGCCGGCCTGCAAGCCGATCTCGACCGATTTCGCGATCTAGCGCTGCGCAGCCAGGCTGATTTCGAAAACTACAAGAAACGATCCGCGCGCGAGAAAGAAGAGGCGATCAAATACGCCAACAGCGCGTTGCTCCAGCGGCTGGTCTCAATTCTCGATAATTTTGAGCTCGGGCTCGCGGCTGCAAAAACGGAGAGCCAGGAATCGCCGATTTATTCTGGGATGGTTCTCGTTCAAAAACAGCTCAACGATTTACTTGCGGAAAACGGGCTGGAACCGATCGACGCCGAGGGCAAAAGATTTGATCCGAACCTGCACGAAGCAATTGCCCATGAGCCGGGCGAGTCTCCCGAAGAAACGGTCATCCGCCAGACGCGGCGAGGCTATCGTTTTAAGGATCGCCTGCTGCGACCGGCGCGCGTGATTGTTTCCAGCGGACCTGCGAAGAAGTGAGCATTCTTGCTTGCTTGGCATATTAGTCCCATACGTCCCACAGGACTCATCACTGCATGGCTACCGTGAAACGCGATTATTACGAAGTGCTCGGCGTCGAACGAACTGCCGCCGATGAGGAAATCAAACGCGCCTATCGCAAACTCGCTGTAAAGTTTCATCCCGACAAAAATCCAGACGATCCGCACGCTGAGGAAAAATTTAAAGAATTAGGCGAGGCGTACGACGTGCTCATGGATCCTGATAAACGCGCCGCGTACGATCGCTTCGGTCACGCCGCGTTTGCACAGGGGGGCGCCGGTTTCGGTGGCGGCGGTTTCCATGATCCGTTCGAGATTTTCCGCGAAGTGTTTGGCGGCGGCGGATTTGGCGGCGGCATTTTCGAGACGTTCTTCGGCGGCGGCGCCGGTGAGCGCTCAGGCGAACGTCGTCGCGGATCCGATTTGCGCTATGACATGGAAATCAAACTGGAGGAGGCGGCCTTTGGCGCAGAGAAGACGATTGAGATCGAGAAGCTCGATACCTGCGATAAATGCCATGGGAGCGGTGCTGAACCGGGTTCGAGTAGAATCAATTGCCCGACGTGCGGTGGGCGCGGGCAGGTGATCAGTTCGCGTGGGTTCTTTCATATCTCGCAAACATGTCCGCGCTGCCATGGCGCCGGTCAGATCATCGAAAAACCGTGCCAGAAATGCCGTGGCGACGGTCGCGTCGAAAAGCTAAGCCGGATCAAGCTGAAAATTCCCTCCGGTATCAGGGCGAGCACACGGTTGCGTTCTCCGGGAAACGGCGAAGCGGGCATCAGCGGCGGTCCGGCGGGCGATCTGTATGTGGTAGTTCACATCAAAGAGCACAATATTTTTCACCGCGAAGCCGACGATTTGTATTGCGACGTGCCGATTCCGTTTTCGGTTGCAGCCCTGGGCGGCGAGATCGACGTGCCGACCCTCGAAGGCAAAGCGCATCTTAAAGTGCCCGCCGGCACTCAAAGTGGGCAGATGTTCAAATTGCGCGGCAAAGGTATTATAAACGTTAACGGTCGCAGCCATGGCGATTTGTTTGCGCGGCTCATTGTCGAGGTACCTTCGCGCCTGAACCTCGAGCAACGCCGCAAGCTCGAGGAATTCGCAGCGCTTTGCGGCGATGAAAACACGCCGATGCGCAAGAGTTTTTTCGATCGGGCAAAGGAATTCTTCAGATAAGCGCTGCAATTCCGTGGTTCGCAATGCCATTAAGCTCATCGAATGCCCACGCGACGCGTGGCAGGGCCTCAGTCGGCAAATGCCCAGCGAACTGAAAGCGCGTTATCTACGCGCGCTGATTGGTGCGGGTTTCAAACACATCGATGCCGTTAGCTTTGTTTCTCCCAAAGCGGTTCCGCAAATGGCCGACAGCGAGCGAGTGTTGGAGCAAATCGAGCTGTCTGACGAGATCGAAATCATCGGGATCGTGGTAAATGAAAAAGGCGCGGAGCGCGCCGTGGCGACCGAAGCAGTTTCGACACTGGGTTTCCCTTGCTCAGTATCTGAGACCTTTGTGCGCAAAAACCAGAATCAGACAGTCGAAGAATGTTACAAGACTTTGGGATTGATTAAGGCAAGAGCGGATATCTCGGGGCTGAGCACTGTCGCTTATATCTCGATGGCGTTCGGGAATCCGTATGGCGATCCGTGGAATGAGACGGAAGTCCGCGAGGCAATGGCTAAATTGGTGGACCTCGGTATTGGATCCGTTTCACTCGCTGACACTGTTGGGATGGCCGGTCCTGATTTGATTCAGCGTGTGTTTGATTCCGCGATCAGCCAGTACCCTAACTGCGACATCGGCGTGCATCTTCACAGTGCACCCAGCGAAGCCGCACCAAAAATACTTGCTGCTTACGATGCAGGTTGCCGCCGTTTCGATTCGGCCATCGGCGGCCTTGGCGGATGCCCATTCGCGCAGGATGCGCTGGTTGGAAATATTCCCACAGAAGGCCTGCTCGCCGCTTTGCAACAGCGTGGTGTAGAGCTGCCGATCAGTAAGGCGCTCACAGACGTGCTGGCGCTCAATTCCCTGATCGCAGGCGAATACGCATAGGTCGTATTCGTCGCATAGGTTACATGCATCGCTTCTACGTTGCGCCGGAACACTGGGACCCGCGCGGACTCGCATTGCGCGGCTCCGAAGCGCACCACGCGCGCGACGTCTTGCGACTGGGTGCTGGGGAGAAGCTTGTGCTGTTCAACGGACAAGGCCGCGAACTGACAGCGGAAATTGCGAGTTTTGCCGGCGACGAAATTCAGCTGCGAAAATTACACGAAGCGCAAACACCGCCGCTGCGCTGCCGGATCGTCCTCGGACAGGCGATTCCAAAAGGCAAAAACATGGAGCTGATTGTGCAAAAGGCAGTCGAGATCGGTGCAGCGGAAATCGCGCCGATCATTTCTGACCGCACGATTGTGCAGCTCGCCTCCGACAGTGTCGCGCAAAAACAGACAAAGTGGCAGCAGATCGCCATTGAAGCGGCCAAGCAGTGCGGTCAGAACTGGCTGCCGCGCGTGCACGCACCAAAAAAATTAGCGGAGTTCTTTTCCACAGCATCGGAGCAAGCTTTCAATCTTTGCCTGATCGGTTCGCTCCAGCCTGATGCGCAACACTTGAAACAAATTCTGGAAACGTATTCGAGCGAGCACGGTGATCGTCCTCGAAGCGTGTTGGTGCTTGTTGGGCCCGAGGGCGACTTTACTCCAGCGGAGCTAGCACTGGCGCGGCGTCACGGTTGCCAGCCACTTACGCTCGGCCCAATTATCTTGCGAGTAGAAACGGCGGCAATTTATTGCCTCAGCATCCTGTCGTACGAATTACTGATTTAACGGAGCCGCTTGTTGCTGCTCACGCCGGGCTGAGCGACAAGAATCAATCAGTGCTCTTATTGCGCGGCGGCCGTTTCAACGGCCGATTCGGATGCTGGAATGGAGACTGGCGCTACCCCATCAACCGGCGCGGGCTGAATCGAGACAATCCTGAATTGTGCCCCACCGTGCTCCGTACTCAGCGAAACGGCCTCACCTACCTCGTGACCGAGGAGCGCGCGGCCGATGGCGGTTTGGTACGAGATGATGTGGCGCTCCGGGTCGCTGTCCCATGCGCCGAGAATCGTGTACGTTTCTTCTCCGTTCGTCTCTGCATTGCGCAACGTGACAATTGTGCCGATGGACACGCGCGATATGTCTGGATTTTCAAATGATGTGCCACGCGCGTCGTGCAGCATCTGTTCCAGCTCGGCTTTGCGTCGCATCAGGACGCTTTGCATTTGCTTGGCCGCTTTAAATTCGAAATTCTCGCTCAGATCGCCGTACGATCTGGCAATTGCGATCTCCTTGCTGTTCTCGGGAATTTTTACCTTAACGAGCTCGTCGTATTCGCCTCTGCGTTTTTCCAAACTGCTCCAGGACACAATAAGCGGCGCGGCCTTCTCCTGCGGTTGCGCGCTGGCAATCATGGTTTCCAGTTCTGGATGGACTTTGACCATCCGCGCAAGCAGCGAACGTTTCGTTAATTCGTCGAATAACGGCGTTAACTGGAGGCGTCGCATAGCATCGCGCGCCAAACCGACGTCAACTTTCTTGAACATTTCCCCGAGCAATTGACGGTCGTCCACCAGCGCCCGCTGCAATTTGCTGGCGCGGCCCGGAGAATTGTGCTGTTCGCGCTCCAGCGCGGCCAGAATGGCCCAGAGCAATTCTGGGTTTATCAGTTCGTCCCAATTTTCCTTTTCGCCGCACAACCAGGTGAGCATCTCGCTCGTGGCTGAATGTTCGCGAATACTTCGCTCGAGCATTGCCCGAAGCTCGGTGTGCTGCCCGGCTTCGTTCAGGATGCGCGGAATTTGCGCAACCATTCGACCATGCGTGGCCTCCATCAGGCGCAAGGCGCGCTCTGTCCAACCCAAGCCCAACGCGGTCGGCAGTGCTTGCAAGACGCGTTTCTCTTTTGCCGCCGGTAAGTTTGGCAGAATTGATGTCAGACGTTTTTCCTCGTCGAGGATTAATTTGGAAAGAGTCAGACCGATGTGCGTGGTGTGCAGGGACTGAACACGCGCCAGCAAATCGTCCCGCGCCATGATCAGTTCGAAGGCCAGCTCGGGATGTAATTTCTGGTTGCGCGCCGCTGCGTTCTCGATGGACACGACGATCGGCTGAAGCTGTTTTTCAGGGTCTTTGAATTGATCGTGAGATTTTATGATTTGCTCGAGCGCCGCAATTTGCTGCTTCGGTTGCCGTGCCTTACTGAAAGTCGCGAGCAGCTCGTCAGCGTGCGACACCCCTTCGCCGCGAATTTGGATTGGCTCGGTCTTCTTTGCTGGAATGGAGAACGCGCCGCTTGCTTTGAGCGCCTTCCTGGTCGATTCCCACCAGCGTTTGCATTCCGCTTCGGTAAAGATATCGCCAATGAGCCATTCCCCGATCTGCTGCGCGCTGGCTTTGCCGTCCAGACTCTCCAGAATATTTTGGACCAGGGCCACTGGGTTTTCCCTGGCCAGATTCTTGATTGACGCAATGTCCGTTGCCTTTCGGACCAGAAAATGTTCCGGAGCGAGCGGCGTAAGATTTTCCCCTGCGTATTGTGCCTGCATCGGATGAGACTTCTTGCTGGCGAAATCAATCACGATCTGACTCAGCAGGAGGTTCCATTCACGGACCCGGCCGAATCCCCAGCTCTTGTGCAGGCAAAATGTGCCTGGTTGCAACTTTTCCAACTGGCCGGCGGATTTAGTGCTGAGCTTGCCAGCTTCAACCAGCTTTTGTAATTCAGCGTCCATTTATCGGAACAAATGCGTTGTGTGACGTATAGGTCGCATCGGGGCGTCGCGCAATTTGCGTTTGCCCCCCGGCTTTCGGCATGAAAACCTGCCCCCAGTGACGACGAGCATCTGGTTTTGGGTCGCCTTTCACATTGGGGTGTTGATTGCCATTGGCGTCGACCTCTTCACGTTTCATCTGCGCGGCCGCGCATTGAGCATGGCCGCTGCAGCGCGACGCAGCGTTCTTTGGATCATTGTCTCGCTCGCGTTTAACGCCGTTGTTTGGCGCATCAAAGGCCCACATCACGCTCTCGACTTTCTTACCGGTTATCTGATCGAGTACTCCCTAAGCATGGACAACATTTTTGTGTTCGTGCTCATCTTCACGCATTTCCGGGTTCCACCCCGTGCACAACACCGCGTATTGGTCTGGGGAATTATTGGCGCTCTGATCATGCGCGGCACCATGATCCTGTTCGGCATCGCTTTGGTGCGACGGTTTCATTTCGTTCTCTACATCTTCGGCCTTTTCCTGCTGATCACCGCAGCGCGCATGCTTTTCGGGAAATATCCGGCGCACGATTTCAGGGAAACGCGCGTGATGCGGTTCTGTCGCAGGATTCTTCCGATCACCCCCGAATTTCACAACCGAGACTTCAAAGTGCGCGTTGATGGGCGCTGGATGTTTACGCCGCTCGCTCTAACCATGATCGTGATTGAAATCACGGACCTGGCGTTCGCGGTAGATTCGATCCCGGCGATCTTCGCGATTACTCAAGACCCATTTATTGTTTATACGTCGAACATCTGCGCCATCCTTGGCTTGCGATCGCTTTACTTCCTGCTGGCAGGTCTGATGAACCGGTTCATTTATCTCAGAACCGGACTAGCATTGGTGCTTGGATTCGTGGGCCTGAAAATGATTACCGCAGAATTCCTGCCATTCCCCCGAGTCGTCTCACTAGCAATCATTGTTCTTATCCTAGGAGTTACCATATGGCTTTCCATGCTGAAAACGAAGAACGGCGCTGCGCCCGAACACCAAAAATAAAGTATTGCCTTTGCGGTTCGGAATCATTTAACTGCTACCCAGCGCCTATGAAAACTATTCTTGCCTTCGCTGCGGTAGTTGGCCTTGCCATCGGAGCTTTCGCCGATATTCAAGATCCGCCGGGGAACGATTACGGTCCAACGCGCAAGCTCGGACGCGGTATTGGGAATTTCATCATCGCGCCGACTGAGTTCTTCACAACCGTTAATCAAATCAACCAGACGGAAGGTAATTCGGCCGGCGCAAGCTACGGCGTTTGGAAGGGAGCCGGCCGCGCAGCGGCGCGCCACGTGGCTGGCCTTATTGAGATCTTAACTTTTCCGTTTCCGATTTGGCACGACAGCTATCAGCCGTTGCTGCCGTCCGAGATTCCTTACATCCATGGCGGTTACGCGGAATTTCCGCCTGAGGTCGGTAACGAGTCGAAATACCCGTACGTGCGCGATACGCACCACGATTTCAACTAGCGTCCGCTCTGCAGAAAAAGCGCGTAGTTTATCGACTTGCCTGAGCATCGCTCCACGGTAGTCGCTGTGTTAACGCGAACACCCTTTGGACGTTTCCGCGCTTGCCGCATAATCGCTTAAGTGGGGACGACCATTCTGGAAACTTCGCGCGATTCAAGGCGATTTGACCCGCGCTAGAGTCAGCGTCAAAGTAACTGAGACTAAGCGGTTGGGACTATGCAATCGCGACGTTTCTCCGGGCTGCCGCTCATCGGCACGCTAGCGGTCATTTACTTCATCGCCGGCAAACTCGGCTTGATGCTGGCGTCATTACACGCCAGTGCATCGCCAGTGTGGCCGGCGGCGGGAATGGCGCTGGCCGCGTTACTCTTATTCGGGTATCGCATGTGGCCGGCGATCTTTGTTGGTGCGTTTCTGGTGAACGTTACGACTGCGGGAAACGTTGCTACATCCTTTTGCATCGCCTTGGGCAACACACTTGAAGCGTTGGCCGGCGCGTTTTTGGTAAATCGGTTCGCGGGCGGCAAAAATGTTTTTGATCGGCCACAAGGAGTTTTCAAATTCGCGATCGCAGCGGCGATCAGCACTGTCCTCAGCCCGGTGTTCGGCGTGACGAGTCTCGCGCTTGCTGGCTTCGCCGACTGGGCGAACTACGGCGCGATTTGGGTTACCTGGTGGCTTGGCGATGCAACGGGTGATCTTGTTTTTACTCCGCTGATTCTTCTTTGGGGCATTCGGTTGAAGCTGTGTTGGAAAAAAGGGGAAGCCGTAGAAGTTGCCGTACTCCTTTTGTTGTTAGCGCTTTTGAGTGCCGTCGTCTTTGGCGGGTGGCTGGAGGTTTCAGCGAAAAATTATCCGATCGCTTTCGTTTGTGGCCCGATTGTGATTTGGACCGCGTTCCGCTTTACGCAACGAGAAACTGCCACGGGTATTTTTATTCTGTCAGTGATAGCCCTTTGGGGAACATTGCACGGGTTCGGGCCCTTCGCCGAACAAACCGAGAATCAGTCGCTTCTCACCGTGCAATCGTGGACAGCCGTTTTGGCCATTACGGCGATGGCGCTTTCCGCTGGCATGGCTGAGCGACGGCGTATTGAGGAAGAGCTACAGCAGCAAAAAAGTATGGTCGAAGCGGCAAATCGCACCAAAGACCATTTTCTGGCAATGCTTTCACACGAACTGCGCACGCCACTGACTCCGGTAGTTTCCGAGTTGGAATCACTCCAAACAGAGTCGACGCAAACTGAAGATACCAGAGCATCGCTGGCGATGATCCGTCGCAATATTGAATTGGAAACGCAGCTGATTGATGACCTGCTGGATTTTACCCGAATCGCCAGAGACAAAATGGAATTGCGTTTCGTTCCAGTCGATGTGCATTTGGCGGTGTCGAATGTGGTCGAGATTTGCCGCGCCGAGACGAAGTCCAAAAGACTTAATATACATCTCAAGTTGCGAGCACAGAGCTGCCATGTAACGGCCGACGGCGCGAAATTCCAGCAGATCATCTGGAACCTGCTAAAGAATGCGATCAAATTCACGCCTGAAGGAGGGGACATCATAATCTCCTCTGAGAATCCGTCGGAAACAGTCTTAAGTGTTAGTGTCGGCGATACCGGCATCGGCATGGAGCCGGAAGTCATGCAGCGTATTTTTGATCCGTTCGAACAGGGCAACCGCTCATTCGAGCGCCGCCTTGGCGGACTCGGTCTGGGTCTGGCCATTTCAAAATCTCTCGCGCAGGCGCACGGCGGGACGCTCACTGCGCAAAGCGACGGATCCAATCGTGGATCGACTTTTACTTTGTCAATGCAAGCTCTCCCCGCAGGCGAAGCAGGCAGCGTCGCTTCAAGGTCAGTGACCGAATCGGCACGACAAGCTTTGAAGATTCTGCTGGTCGACGATCATCAAGACACCTGCGCTGCACTGGAGAAATTGCTGGCGCGTCGCGGGCATCTGGTCGCTGTGACGCACGACGTCCGCTCGGCAATGGAAGCTGCCGTACGCAACAAATTTGATTTGCTCATCAGCGATATTGCCCTGCCGGATGGCAGCGGCATGGATCTAATGATGCAGTTGCGCGCGATCTCCAGCATTCCAGGAATTGCAATCAGCGGTTTTGGCAATAACGGCGATATCGAACGAAGTTTGCAGGCCGGGTTTTCCGAGCATCTGATCAAACCCATCAAGCTCGACAACCTCGAGGCCGCTATCGAGCGCGCCATTGCAGGGTAGTGTAGGCCTCTTGGAAGTTCGTCGCATGCGCGTCGTCGATCTAAAAATCGAGGACGTCGCGTTCGGCGGAAAAGGTGTCGCACGCGAACAAGGGAAAGCGGTATTCGTCCCGTACACGATTGATGGCGAGCTTGTCTCCGCCGAAGTCGTCCGGGAAAAGAAGCAGTTCGCCGAAGCAGAGCTGGTCGAAGTTAAGCAGGGTTCGCCGAATCGCGTCGCGCCACAGTGCCCCTATTTCGGCCGATGCGGCGGCTGCGCGTATCAACATATTAGCTACGAACACCAGCTTGCGATTAAATGGCGACAGGTGCGCGATGCACTCCAGAGGATCGGCAAACTGAGGGACGTTCCCATGCGGCCGATTGTCTCGTCGCCAAGTCACTACGCGTATCGGAACCGCATCACCGTGCACGCGCAGGACAGCGTGATCGGTTTTTTTCGGCGCGATTCGCATCAGCTGATTGATATCAAGCGCTGCCCGATCTCTCGCGAAGAGGTCAATCGCGCGCTGGCGGAGTTGCGTGAGCAAAAACGTGTGCGCGACGGGCATTACACGCTTCGAACCACTTCTGAGCCGCGCGTGTTTTCGCAGGTAAACGACGATGTCGCATACGCGCTGCGCAATTTGATTGTCGATCTCATACCGCCAAATCAGGAGCTGTTAATCGACGCCTACTGCGGCGCGGGATTTTTCGCAAAAGCATTGCGCGACAAATTCGAGCGCGTGATTGGGATTGATTGGGACCGGTTCGCTATCGCTGCGGCAAGGGAGAACGCGATCGCGAAGGAGACGTATATCGCCGGCGATGTGGAAGATGTGGAGGCGGCTGTGTCAGCCGCCTTTGCGAGTGGCGATGTCCAACCCCGGGCGCTTGGCACAAGCGCCGCTACCACAATCATTGTCGATCCACCTGCTACCGGGTTGAGCGCGCCCGTTCGCCAAGCGATTGCCGATCTTGCGCCGGAAACATTGATTTACGTGTCCTGCAACCCGCCGACGCTGGCGCGCGATTTGAGACATTTGCACGAGAAATTTGCCATCGAATCTGTCACAACTCTCGACATGTTCCCGCAAACCGCCGAGATCGAAGTCGTAGCGCATTTGCGAGCGATGCCAGCAAAATAAAGACGCCAAGCCGCGATGTTTGACGTTTTCGGAATATTTAAAGCAGGCGCAACTCTCGAGTTTCGTTGACGTATGATGCGACGATAACTCCAATGGCAACATGATTTGCTTTTTGCCCGTGGCCGGGCAGCACCTGGACTGCCTGATTATGCTGCCCTTCGGATTCTTGTTGCTCGCAATCGCTCTCGGTCCATTAATCGCGCAACACCACTGGGAGCGGCACTACCATAAGCTTTGCCTTATCCTCGCCGGCTTTGTCTGTCTTTATTACCTCTTGGTTGGCGAGCCGGCGCGGGTCCTCCACGCAGGAATCGATTACGCGACGTTCATGGTTGTCGTCGGCTCGTTCTTCGTTATCTCCGGCGGGATTCACCTGCAGGCAAAAGGACCAAGCAGCCCGGTTCGAAACACGCTGTTTCTTTTGTTCGGCGCTGTATTGGCAAATCTGATCGGAACGATTGGCGCGTCGATGTTGCTCATCCGTCCATGGATCGCGATGAACCGCGGACGGATCGCGCCGATGCATATCGCGTTTTTTATTTTTCTGATCAGCAACATTGGCGGCGCGCTTTTGCCCACTGGTCCGCCCGTAATCCTCGGGTTTCTAAAAGGCGTACCATTTGGTTGGACATTCCAACATTGCTGGCCGCATTGGTTAATCACGGTCGGAATTGTTCTCCTTGTATTTGTCGTTCTTGATTTGATCAATCTTCGCAGAAGCAGAAGAAGCATTCATGAGGCGAAGTTGACGTCATGGCGATGCGACGGTGCACACAATTTCATTTTTTTGTTCGTCATTTTGGCTGTGCTCATTGCCGTGCCGGCCGGCTGGCGCGAACCGCTCGTGTTTCTGACCACGCTTGGATCTTATCTGGGAACGCCCGAACGAATTCGCGACGCGAATAATTTCAATTTTGCGCCGCTTAGAGAAGTGGGGTGGCTTTTCCTCGGCATTTTCGGAACCATGATTCCGGTTTTGGAATTTATGGAAGGATCGGCCGGAAGACTCGGACTAAACTCCGATCTGGCATTCTTTTGGGCGACTGGACTGCTCTCGGCATTGCTCGATAACGCGCCGACCTATCTGGCGTTTTTCGCGGCTGCACTCGGACGTTACGGTTTAGACACTAACGATGTGTCACATATAGCCAAGTTCCTCTTTGAAAATGGCCGCGAGTTGATCGCGATCTCACTGGGCGCGACTTTTTTTGGGGCCCTCACTTATATCGGCAACGCGCCAAACCTGCTCGTGAAAACGATTGCCGAACACGCACGCGTGCCAACACCAAACTTCATCGGTTATATCTGGAAGTTTGCGCTTCCAATTCTGCTTCCAGTATTTGCGCTGCTGTCGATCTTATTCTTCTCGCGGTAGCACTGAGCTTCATCCTGGCTCGCGTTAATGATTTTTTAATATCTTTGCGCAGCAGTTTAACTAACGCTGTCGCCAAAGTTCGTTCATGATTAGGTCAGTTCATGAGCGAATTCATCATCATCGGTATTGTTCTGATTCTGGGTGTGAACGGGCTGTACTCTCGGTTCTGTGAACAGGCGAAGGAGTGATCTCGTGAGTGACTTAATTTTTGTCGGAACAATCGTCGCGTTTTTTATGGTGGGCGCGCTGTACACGCTGCTTTGCGAAAAGCTGTAGGAGGATAAATGGAAACCGTCGTCGTCGGCGTTATCGCGCTCTTGCTGTTTGTTTATCTGCTCGTCGCCATGATCCGGCCTGAAAAATTCTAGCGTCGAAATGGAAGCGTCTGGTTGGATTCAATTTGCCATTTTCATCGTGGCACTAGCACTGATCACGAAGCCGATGGGCCTCTACTTAATGCACGTGCTCGACATGAACGGCACGACTTGGCTCGACCCGGTGCTACGGCCGTTAGAGCGCGCGACATACCGAGTCATGGGTGTCGACCCACGCAAGGAGCACAATTGGAAGCAATACACGCTTGCGATGCTGCTTTTCAGTCTTGTGGGCTGTTTGTTCACCTACGCGATCCTGCGCTTGCAATATTTTCTGCCACTGAATCCACAAAAATTGGCAGGAGTCAGTCCCGATCTTTCGTTCAACACCGCCGCTAGTTTTACCACCAACACCAACTGGCAGAATTACGGTGGGGAATCGACCATGTCGTACTTCTCGCAGATGGTCGGGCTGGCGTTTCACAATTTCGTTTCGGCCGCCATCGGGATCGCGATCGCGGCTGCGCTCGTTAGGGCGATCGCGCGGCATTCGGCAACAACACTCGGCAATTTCTGGATCGACCTGGTTCGGGTGACTTACTACCTGCTATTGCCGATCTGTCTGATATTCGCAGTCTTTCTGGTGTCGCAAGGAATGATTCAGAATTTCAAGCCGTACACCAAGGCCACACTGGTTGAGCCGATGAAGATCCAGGTGGAGAAAAAGAACGACCAAGGCGAGGCGATCAAAGGACCGGATGGCAAGGCAGTCACAGAAGAGCAAACGGTAACCGATCAAAACATCGTGCAAGGCCCGATGGCTTCGCAGGTAGCGATCAAGATGCTCGGCACAAACGGCGGCGGATACGTGAACGCCAACGCAGCGCATCCGTTCGAGAATCCAACGCCGCTCTCAAATTTCTTCCAGATGCTGTCGATCTTCTCGATCGGGACCGGGCTCACCTACTACCTCGGCCGGATGGTGAAGAACCAGAAGCACGGCTGGACCGTCTGGGCCGCAATGTTGATCCTTTTTATCAGCGGTGTGCTGTTGTGTTGGTGGGCGGAGGCGAATGGTAATCCAATCCACCAGAGTCTCGGCGTTGCCGGCGGCAACATGGAGGGGAAAGAAGTCCGGTTCGGCGTTTTCAATTCTGCGCTCTTTGCCACGGTCACAACCGATGCTTCCTGCGGTGCGGTCAATTCGATGCACGACTCATTCACCGCGCTCGGCGGCTTCGTTCCATTGTTCAACATTCAGTTAGGCGAAATCATTTTTGGCGGTGTCGGTGCTGGCCTTTACGGGATGCTCGTATTCGTCGTGCTCGCGGTTTTCATCGCGGGTCTGATGGTTGGCCGCACCCCAGAATATCTCGGAAAAAAAATTGAAGCGTACGACGTAAAGATGGCGATGCTCTCATTGCTTATCCTTGCCATCTCGATTCTTGGTTTCGCCGCCTGGGCGATAGTCACGAAGTGGGGCTTGGATGGACGGAATAACATGGGCCCGCACGGGCTGAGCGAAATTCTTTACGCATTCAGCTCCGGCGCAGGCAATAACGGCAGCGCATTCGCCGGTCTCTCAGGCAATACTCCGCCTTACAACACGACGCTTGGTCTCGACATGTTATTCGGCCGATTCCTCATGATCATCCCGATCATGGCGCTGGCGGGTTCGTTAGTGCAAAAGAAAGTCGCGCCGCCAAGCGTCGGCACGTTTCCAGTCTCCGGCGGCACGTTTCTCATTCTGCTGCTCGGAACAGTGCTTTTGATCGGCGCGCTCAACTATTTCCCTGCCCTGGCACTCGGACCAATCGTCGAACACTTCCTCATGCAAGGCGGAAAACTTTTCTAGAGATGATCATTCAACGCATGATTCCATTCCGTCACATTTCATTAACACCCGACTTCAGTCGGGTGTTAGTAGCCACACGGATGACGGAACCGTTTCAACGGTTTTCCGTTATAGGGGAAGCTGTTGAAACAGCTTTTAGCTCGTTAGGTCTGGAACACACCTGGCTGAAGCCAGGTGTTAATGAGAGCGAAATGTTTCTGGTGACTCGAGCGTTATGACACAAAAACCTGCATCGCTTTTCGACTGGAACATTGTCGCCCCGGCCATCGGCGACGCGTTCAAGAAACTGAACCCGCGTCTGATGGTGAAGAACCCGGTCATGTTTGTGACGATGGTCGGCGCTGCCCTAACGACCGTCGGGATCTTCACTGCTGAACCCGAACTGCGCGGCTTCGTAGCACAACTGGCGCTCTGGCTGTGGTTCACGGTGCTCTTTGCAAATTTTGCTGAAGCGGTCGCAGAGGGCCGTGGCAAAGCGCAAGCAGCAAGCCTGCGCCGTGCGCGCAAGGACACGATGGCCAGGCGCTTGATAAATGGTCGCGAAGAGAAAGTCCCCGCGCCCATATTGCAGAAGGGGAATGTCGTCGTATGCGAAGCGGGCGACATCATCCCGGCGGACGGTGATGTTATAGAAGGGATCGCCAGTGTGGATGAAGCAGCGATTACCGGCGAATCCGCGCCCGTGATTCGTGAGAGCGGCGGCGACCGCAGTGCGGTGACTGGCGGCACACGCGTCTTGAGCGACCGAATTGTGATCCGAGTCACCGCAGATAAAGGCGCTGGTTTTCTCGACAAAATGATCGCGCTGGTCGAGGGCGCGCGTCGCCAGAAAACGCCGAATGAAATCGCGCTTACGATCCTGCTTGCCGCATTGACGTTCATTTTTCTACTCGTGTGTGTCACGCTCAAACCGTTCGGCATTTATTCGGGTGCGAACTTTTCGGTTCCGGTCCTGGTCGCGCTTCTGGTCTGTCTCATTCCCACAACCATCGGGGGCTTGCTTAGCGCCATTGGAATTGCTGGAATGGACCGTGTGCTTCAACGCAACGTGCTCGCAATGAGCGGACGTGCAGTCGAAGCGGCGGGCGACGTTGACGTGTTGTTACTCGACAAAACCGGCACGATCACGCTCGGCAATCGCATGGCGGTCGCTTTTCATGCCGCACCCGGCGTCTCGCCCGATGATCTCGCGGCCTCTGCGCAGTTGAGCTCGCTGGCCGATGAAACGCCGGAAGGACGGTCGATAGTTGTGCTGGCGAAAGAGAAATTCGGATTACGCGCGCGCGAAATGCACGAGCTGGAGGCGACCTTTGTGCCGTTCACAGCGCAAACACGCATGAGCGGCGTCGACCTTCATGCCAATGGCTCGCAACCGACGATGCGCGTACGCAAAGGCGCCGCGGAGGCGGTCCGCGGGTTTGTGGAATCATCGGGCGGAATTTTTCCGCAGCCGGTCACGAAAACAGTGGATGAGATTTCGCATCGCGGCGGCACGCCGCTCGTCGTTGCGTCCGACCTCCTGACGCTCGGCACGATCGAGCTAAAGGACGTTGTGAAAGGTGGAATCAAGGAACGGTTCGCGCAGTTGCGTAAAATGGGAATCAAAACGGTGATGATTACCGGCGATAATCCGCTGACCGCAGCAGCCATCGCAGCCGAAGCAGGCGTCGACGATTTCATGGCACAAGCGACACCGGAACAAAAACTCAAACGCATCCGTGAGGAGCAAACCGAGGGTCACCTGGTTGCGATGACCGGCGACGGCACAAACGATGCGCCGGCGCTGGCGCAGGCCGACGTGGGCGTTGCCATGAACACCGGCACGCAAGCCGCCCGCGAAGCCGGCAACATGGTCGATCTCGACAGTAATCCGACCAAGCTGCTCGACATCGTCGAGATCGGGAAACAGATGCTGATCACGCGCGGTTCGCTCACTACGTTCAGCATCGCAAACGACGTCGCGAAATACTTCGCAATCGTACCGGCGATGTTGATGGCTAGGTTTTCCGAGATCGCGCCGCTGAACATCATGCACTTGCACAGTCCGACCAGTGCGATTCTCAGCGCCGTCATTTTTAACGCGCTGATCATCGTCGCGCTGATCCCTCTGGCGTTGCGCGGCGTTGCTTACAAGCCAATGGGCGCGCTCGCCGTTTTGCAACGCAACCTGCTGATCTATGGCTTCGGCGGTCTCATCGTTCCATTTATCGGAATCAAACTGATCGATTTGATTATCACTGCGCTTCACTTGGCCTAACGACATGAAAGAATTTTTTTCCCACATCCGCGGCGCAGTCGTATCGACGCTCGTGCTCGCAGTCGTCTGCTGCGGTCTTTACCCGCTCATCGTCTTTGGAGTTTCGCAGACACTCTTTCGCGATAAGGCCAACGGCAGTTTGATCACCGGTGCAGATGGGAGCGTCCGCGGTTCGAAGTTGTTAGGCCAGGCGTTCTCTGATCCGAAATATTTTCATCCGCGACCTTCGGTTGCCGGCAACGGCTACGACGCGACCAGTTCCGGCGGCAGTAATTTGGGGCCGACCTCACGCAAACTGGACGAGGCGATCAAAGAACGCATCGCGGCGTATCGCGCGGAAAACAGTTTGAGCGAAACCGACTCTGTGCCTGCGGATGCAGTTACTGCATCCGGCAGCGGCCTCGATCCAGAGATCACCTTGCGTAATGCCGAGCTCCAGATCGCGCGTGTCGCTAAATCTCGGGGATTGAGCGAAGACAAAATCCGCGAGCTCGTCCAAAAAAACACCGATGGCCGTGATTTGGGAGTGTTCGGTGATCCCGGAGTCAATGTGCTGCAACTAAACGTCGCGCTCGATCAACAGCACTGATGAAGACACATCGAACAGACGTTTTCTTATTCGTTCCGATTTTTGTGGATTCGGTAGCGAACGCATCTCGCGTGCCGGCGATGGCGTCCTCGCCATCGCGAACTTCTCTCGATTCGCTCGGGTTTCAGCAAGTGTCGACAAATCCGAAACCAGCACGCGAGACGCGTGCGCTACCCAACGATTTATTCTGGACACGGTTCGTCGATAATCCCCGCCGGAACCTACAGTGAAAACAAGGAGGAAAAGCTTGAACACTAAAAAATGTCTGATCACGATCGTGTCGGCGATAGTTTTTACTGCTGTGGTGCACGCGCAGGGAACGTCTGAAGATTTGACCGCTGAACGACAGCAGCTTGCTCAATTGAAAGCCGAGCTCGATGCGCGCGAGAAAGCATTAGATAAACGCGAGAAAATATTGGCTGAAAAAGAAGGGGCCACGGCAAATTCCACTGTGCAGTCCCGCGAGAAAAGAAAAGCCAAGGACACGCACAAGCCTCAGCAAACCATAGCGCAGAGCCAGGAAGAACAGGCGAAAGCGGCGCGCGCCGAAAAGAAATTGCATGAACCGTTTTTCCAACGTTTGGACGAAGCTTTTTTGGAACAGTTAGGCACGCCAGCCTACGTTCCGCCTGATCCCAACGCGCCAAACCCACGCCGCATTCCGCCGCCACCCTTCGATTCACCGCCGTTCCCTTCGGGTGACTGGCAAATTGGCGGTACTCCGATCATAGGAGATCCCGGTGAGCTTCCGCCGGGTCCTCTGATGCAGGCGATTTATGAAGGCCCAGGCGGCGATGCGTGGAAGAAAAGCAAAATCCAACTTTATGGCTGGGTCAATTTCTCCGGCAATATCAGCACCTCGCACCCATCAAACAAGAGTGAGAACGGAAACTTTCCGTTGATTTACGATCTGCGCCCAAACCGGATGGAGCTGAATCAGATTGTTCTGTACCTCGAGCGGTTGCCTGATACAAATCAAATGGACCACATCGACTGGGGTTTTCGTATCTCAGCTCTCTATGGGCTCGACTACCGATTCACGACGACCTACGGCTTTCTGAGCGATCAATTGTTAATACACAATAGTTACTCCGGCTTCGACATGCCGATGATTTATCTCGATCTCTACATTCCTTTCGTAGCTCAGGGAATGAATATCCGGATAGGGAGAATCATTTCCGAGCCGGACATCGAAGCCCAACTGGCGCCGAATAATTTGATGGCGACTCACTCGCTCCTTTATGGCTTTGATAACTACTGTCAGGAAGGAATTTTCACCACGACTAAACTCAACGATCAGTGGACGATTCAAGCCGGAATCTCGGATGGGACTGACGTCGCTCTTTGGCAGAATGATCCGGGCCGGCAGGTAACGGGCACTGTGATGGTTCAGTGGATTTCACCCAGCCAGATGGATTCGATTTACGCCGGTGACAATAATTTTAACAACGGCAAATTTGGCTACAACAATCTCCAGCAGATCGTTGGCACCTGGACGCACAAGTTCAATGACAAGATTTATACCGCGACCGAGGCGTGGTACATGTACATGAACGACGCAATCGACCATCCGACCGAGGAGGTGCCATTCCAAGGCGGTTCATTTCCGGTGAGGAACGGCTACGCACCGGAATGGGCGGTGCTGAACTACACAATGTTCCGGCTTGCCCCGAATACCTTTTTCACCGTACGAAACGAATACTTTAAAGACAAGGTTGGGAGCCGGACTGGGTTTGCCACCGATTATTCCGAGCACTCGATTGGCATCACCTGGTGGCCTTGTAAGCTGATCACCATTCGCCCCGAGCTTCGCTACGACCATTCTTACGCTGAACGGGCGTTCGATAACGGAACCAGACATAATCAGCTGGTCTTCACGACCGACATGATCTTTCACTTCTAACGATCTATGAATGACTTTCCGCTCAGATTTCTTATCCTAGTGCTGCTTATAGTGCTACTCAGTGTGCCTATGATTTTCGAGACAAGAGGCTCTAAGCGTCGGCAGCCTTAGCTACAGCAGCGCGGCCTTTTTTTGTTCAGGACCTTCGTAATACCGAAGCAGCCATTTGGCCGGTCGCGCCTATGTTTGCTTTCACGAATTTAAGATGAACGCGAATGCGCTTCAGGCTGGGCTCTTTGTGCTTGTCGTGGTGCTTCTCGTCAAACCGGTCGGTGCGTACCTTGAACGTGTTTTCGAACGACGGCAGACTCTGCTCGATCCGATTCTTCTCCCAATAGAGCAACTAATCCACCGGCTTGTTGGAACCGATTGTCAACGCGAAATGGATTGGAAATGCTACTCGGTAGCGTTCGGTATTTTCGGCGCAGCCAACATCGTCCTTCTCTATTTGGCACTGCGCTCGGAGGCATGGTTGCCGTGGTTCTTTCCGAAAGTCATGACGACGCCGATGACGCCGGATCTCGCGGCTAACACGGCAGTAAGCTTTGCAACTACGACTACGTGGCAAGCCTACGCCGGCGAAACAACAATGAGTTACTTCAGTCAGCTTTTGCTGGCAGGGCAAAACTTTTTGGCTGGCGCAGCGGGTCTCGCTGTCGGCATCGCTTTCATTCGCGGTTATGCCCGAGAAAGAACTACGGAGCTCGGCAACTTCTGGGTGGATCTGATCTGTGCGGTTTTGTGGGTGTTATTGCCGGTTTCGTTAGTGGGGAGCTTGTTTCTGATTGCGCAAGGCGTGCCGATGAATTTCCGGGCTTACACAGTTGCGCACACGTTGGAAGGTACCACGCAGATCATCGCCCACGGTCCGGTTGCGGCACTGGAGTTTATCAAAAATCTCGGGACTAACGGTGGCGGCTTTTTCAACGCGAATGGTGCGCACCCGTTCGAGAATCCTACACCGCTGACCAATTTTATCGAACTGCTTGCCATCGCCGTCATTCCGGCAGCGCTCACGCACACCTTCGGACGCATGGTGGGCCGGTCGCGCGACGGTTGGGTAATTTTCTGGACGATGACGGCCCTCTTTGTGGCGGGATTGCTCTTGTGCACTTGGGCTGAAACGAGTGCTCCCGGACTAACGAAGCAGCTTGTTGGCGGCAATATGGAAGGAAAAGAGGTTCGCTTCGGTGTAAGCGGATCGGTGCTTGCTGCAGTTGTGACTTCAAATGGCGCGACCGGTTCCTACAACTCGATGCACGACAGCTTTCAGCCGCTCGGAGTGACGGTGCCTTTGGTCAACCTGCTCCTCGGTGAAATCGTGTATGGCGGTCTCGGTGCGGGACTTTATGGGATGATCTTTGTAGCGTTGATAGCCCTTTTTGTCGGCGGCCTGATGATTGGCCGCACACCGGAGCATCTTGGTAAGCAAATTGGCCCGCCAGAAATGAAAATTATCGCCATTTATACGCTCGTCGGTCCTGTCACGGTCCTGGCGTTGACGGCGCTCGCGGTCATTACAAAACCCGGCCTCGCAGGATTGACGATAAACAGTGGGCCTCATGGATTTACGGAAATCCTATTTGCTTACGCGAGCGCCTTTGCCAACAACGGCCAAAGCATGGCCGGTCTTAGCGCTAACAATATTTTCTATAACACAACAACCATAATCGCGATGCTGGCAGGCCGATACATCCTTGCGGTGTTGGCTCTTTTGCTCGCTGGCCGGTTCGCCGCAATGTCACGACGGCCTCCCAGTTCCGGTACGATGCCTTCCGACGGGTTTGTCTTCGGCGTGTTGTTAGCCGGAACGACACTGTTGCTTGGCGCCCTAAACTTTCTCCCAGCCCTCGCGCTGGGCCCGATTGTCGAGCAGTTCTCAACTCATTCTTAACCAATGAATGACGTCATGGTGTGACTTGCGTTTACGATGAGGCCGCGAACGTGATCCGTACGCACGATTAGATGTGCGATTTCAAAGAGTTGGTGAAATTCTTCCCGTATCACCAATGACCGCCGAATTATGGCTCTTAGCAGCTAGCGTTGGTTTGGGGCTGGTGCATTTGATTGCCGCATCACATCTGATTAGCTGGCAGCGCGGTTATCGCTGGACGGCCAGCAGCCGTGATGATGAAGTCGCGCCTTTGCGCGGGTTAGCAAATCGCGTTGATCAGGCAACCACGAATTTCCTGGAGACGTTCCCGTTCTTCGCTGCCCTTGTTCTGATCGCTCATGTCACCGACCATCATGGTTTACTTACCCTTTTGGGAGCGCATCTATATTTTTGGGCTCGGGTAGGCTACTTGCTGGCCGCTGCACTCGGTTACAGTCTCGTGCGCTCCGCCATTTTCTGGAACTCGGCGTTGGTTGGCATGATTCTCGTTTTTGTGGCGCTTTTACCGTAGAGCCGGAGGCCATCGGCTCGATTACGAAATAAGTCCAGCTTGCTTGCCGCGCCACCTTGCCGTGGCTAATCTTTGTCTGGTTAGATGGTAATCGGGGCGATACTCACACTGATACTCGGCTTGCTCATCGCTGTGCCAGCGGCGATTTACTGTTTCAAGCCCGCCATAATTGTTCGCCAAGCGAGCGAAACTGCGCATCGTTCGTTTAGGTTGCTACACTTTGCGCTTCCTATTGCGCCGCGCGATGGCCGCATCACCGCGCGACAAGTCCGTAGCACCGGCCTAGGTCTTTTTTTGCTTAGCGCCTGGTTTCTGCTGGTCGCATTTCTGGCTATCATTGCACAGCACTGATGTTGCGCCGACCATCTGACCAATCGCTGCAGCCAACCGCAGGCGAGCGTGGATGACCAGCGAGAGCGACGATGTGATCAAAAGAGTGCGTTCGAATCAGTGCAGGCCAAAGCAGACGGACAAACGTGAGCGGCGTGTAATCGTTGTGGGGTTTGTCACCAGGAACGCGAAATGTGAGGCGTTAACTGCCGCATTTACATGACCAAAATCTATCTTTCGGTCCTCTCCCCGGGTGCGCCAAGTGCACAAGAGATCGCTCGTTGGCAAAGAAATCCGTAGAGGAATTCGATTACTAAAACGGAAGATAAATCGCGCAATTCACACCGAACGAGAAAACGCTGTTATGTACCCTTTGTTGGCACGGCGGTTCCCACCAGATTCAAATGAAGCCTTGTTACTCCGTTTGGAGGGCCGAGGTGCAATGCGCCGTGTCAAAAGATTGAAAAGGACCACTCGCCGAGTTGGACGCGATTTGGCGTCCTGCTTCGAGAACATGGTGGTTTTACGGGCGGCACTTGCATACGTTGTACACACCTCGAGGATGGTTATCGAAATGGAAAACCTAAAATCTAGGATATGGCCACAATGTCTGTTTTAGCACGGCGTACGTGCATCAATCGCCCTACGAAGAAGTATCCGCGTAACGCGGCGCGATCCGTCACCAGAATGCTCATTTGCTCTGTGGGTGTGGCGTTCGGAGATCCGATTTTTGCCGACCCGAGTCCCACGCCGACGCCAAACAAGTCGCAATACACGCTCTTTAATCCAACGCCGGTCGATGTGCGGCGTCCTTACAACACAGATCGACCGAGCAAGACTGACAGTCCATACACGATCGACGCCGGAGTTTTTCAAATCGAAAGCGATATTCCGAACTGGACGCTCGATTACCAGGGAGGCGTACGGACTCGCTCCTGGATCGTTGGCAACAGCAACTTCAAACTTGGCCTAACGAATTGGATGGATTTCCAGGTGTTCCCTCAATTTTACGTTAACAAGCGCACCAGCGGATCCGGCTTCGGAAAACCGCTTGAGCAGGACGGCTTCGGCGATACGACCGTGCGCCTGAAAATCAATCTCCTCGGCAACGACTCCGGAAAATTAGCCATCGGCTTCCTTTCGTCATTGAAAATACCCACGAACACCGGCCATACCGGCAACCATGTCTGGGAACCCGGCTTTGAATTACCTGTGAATTACTCGTTACCGTGGGGTTTCACGTTGTTCGCCCAGACGAGGATCGACATTCTCGATAAAGCTCGCAGCAGCAACATGCAGGTGCAGTGGCAAAATCCGATCGGACTCTCCCGGACAATAGTCGGCAAATTGAGCGGGTATGTTGAATTCTACGACGCGGTCAGTTCGGGACCCTGGGTCGGCACACTGGACACCGGTTTGATTTATCAAGTGACGCCAAACTTCTCGGTGGACGTAAACTCGTTTTTTGGACTGACCGACAGCGCTCCCGATTACAATGTATTTAGCGGCTTCGGCTATCGCTTTTGATTCGGTTCGAACCGGTTTGCCTAACCGGTTTAGTCTTTAGCGATGCGAAAGCCCTTAGGACATATTGCGCAGGTGCGAAGTTCAGGAGTTCACCGCTGGTTCGCGGCGTTTTTTGCTTTTGGCGCAACGATGTGCGCTCTCACCGTCAGTTTACTTCTGTTTCCTGGTAGCGCGCTCGATTGGTTATGGCGACTAAATCCTGATGCGCGACTCGCGTTTCAATCATTGCGCTATTGGTCGTTGGTTCTCATGGGGACCGTCGGAACGGCGTGTTTGTTCGCAGCGATCGGATTATGGCGTGCTAGACCGTGGGGCACGTGGCTGGCCTTAATAATTCTCTCGGTTAACATGCTCGGTGACCTCACAAATGTGTTCGCTCGTCACGACTACCGTGGCTTGATCGGAGTGCCTGTCGCGGGGATAATGATTTTTTTCCTACTCGCATGCGGTCGACGCTCGAAAAGTTTTCGTACTTGATTATGGCGCCGCCGGCTGGATGCACACGGCAACGATTTGCTGCCTCTCGATGGATTTACCGATCGTGGCCAAGATTGTCCATTTGTGTAGCTGCTTGGGAATGTGGAGATAGCGTGGCAAAGGAGTAGAATTGTCGCATGATTGAAACGGAGCGGCCCGATCCAGACGCACTTCTCGCGCAGATGAAGCGCGCAGAAGCAAAGTCCACTCGCGGCAAGCTCAAGATCTTCTTTGGGATGTCGCCGGGCGTTGGGAAGACGTACGCGATGCTTCAGGCTGCGCGCCAAAAGCAAGTCGAAGGCTGCGAGGTGGTGGTGGGTATTGTCGAGACTCACGGGCGCAAAGACACGGAGGCATTACTCGAAGGAATGCCAATCATGCCGCGGCTGCAGGTCGAATACCGCGGCACCACACTTACCGAAATGGATCTGGATGCGATTCTGACCTGGCATCCCGAACTCGCAGTGGTTGATGAGCTCGCGCACACCAACGCGCCCGGCTCGCGTCATCCAAAACGTTATCAGGACGTGCTCGAGCTGCTGGATGCGGGTATCAATGTTTATACGACGCTTAACGTCCAGCACGTCGGCAGTCGCAGCGACACGGTTCGCCAAATCACCGGTGCGCCGGTCAGTGAGACCGTTCCCGATTCGGTTCTCGATCTGGCGGATGAAATTGTTCTGGTCGATCTGACACCCGAACAACTTTTGTCGCGGCTAGCCGAGGGAAAAGTTTATCTCGGCGAACGCGCAGAATGGGCGGCAAAAAATTTCTTTCGGGAGAGCAACCTTACCGCTTTGCGTGAAATGGCGCTGCGCGTCGTTGCAGAGCACGTGGACCGCGATCTGCGCGAGATCATGTCGCAGCAAAGAATACCGGGTCCGTGGAAAAGCGCCGATCGGCTGCTGGTCGCTGTCAGCGCCAGTCCGTACTCGGAGCGATTGATCCGGTATACCCGGAGGTTGGCCTCGTCGATGGAGGCGTCATGGATTGTGGTGAACATCGAAGGGCCCCGGTTGCTTTCGCAGGAGGAACAAACGCGACTAACTCGCTATATCGCGCTGGCGCGGCAGCTCGGCGCGGAGGTGATTACGACTCCGGGCAGGGATGTTGCTGAAGCGTTGCTGCGTGTCGCCCGACAAAACAATGTTACGCAAATCATAATGGGGAAACCGCTGGGGACGCCGTGGTTTAGTTTTTTTAAGCCTGATCTGTTGCGCTGGCTCATGCGCCATAGCGGCAACATCGATATTCACATGATTCCGTCCGAAGAAGGCGCACAGCCGAGACGTGATTCGCTCGAGGAACGTCTGGCGCGCACGCCTTGGCAGGAGTTTGGAATCGCGCTTGGGATCGCGGTTGTCGTGACGGGCTTCTCATTGTCAGTCTTTAATTACATTGGTTATTGGGCAGTCGCGCTCTTCTATTTGTTCGCAGTCGTAATCGCTGGAATGCGATTGCGTCGCTGGCCCACATTTTTCCTGGCTGCACTTAGCGCGCTGCTCTGGAACTTTCTGTTCATTCCGCCACGCTTCACGTTTTACATCAGCAAATTCGAAGACTTCATGATGTTCGGCGCTTACTTCGTCATCGCTGTTGTCATCGGACATCTGGCGACCCAATTGCACGAACGCGAACAAGCCGAACGCCGCCGGGAAGAACGTGCCACCGCTTTGTATCGTTTGACACGTGCGCTAGCTGCTAGCCGTGATCTTAGTGAAGCCCTTCCCAAAGTGTTGCAGTTGATCAGAGATTTCTTTGAGGCGGATGCAGCAGTTTGGTTTCGTGATGACAATGGCCTGACCCAACATCCCGCGAGCACGTTTGTGCCGTCCAAAAAGGACGAAAGCGTCGCAATGTGGGCCTTTCAAAAAAAACAAGCCGCCGGAAAATCAACGGATACTCTTCCTGATTCAGAATGCTTGCACATTCCGCTGGTCGCCGGTGATCGCGCTGAGGGCGTGCTAAGTGTGCGGCTAAAGACCTTGCCCACCCTGGAGCAGCGCGAATTACTCGATGCATTCGCTGCGCAACTCGCTGTTTTTGTGAACAAGGAACGCGCCCTGCAGGAGAGCCGCGAAGCTCAGGTCGCCCGCGAATCGCAGAAACTACAAAAGGTGCTTTTCGATTCCGTGTCGCATGAGTTAAAGACGCCACTCGCCGCGATGAGCGCCGCATTGCAACAACCATGCCCCAATAGCTCTGAGTTACAACAAGCGGTGCGGCGTCTGACCCACACAGTCGATAATTTGCTCGACGCAACGCGTCTGGAATCTGGTCTTCTCCAACCGGTCCGCGAGTGGTGCGACCCAGGCGAGCTTGTGCACGAAGCGGTTACCGCTTCAGGATTGAAAGAAGGCGACGTGCAAATCAACATCGCAAACAACCTACCGGCGGTATCTGTGGACTCAGGCCTGATTCAGCAGGCGTTCAATGCATTGCTCTCGAACGCGATCAGTTATGGCAAAAGCGATCAACCGATTGAAGTGAACGCCACCCGCGATGATTCCATGCTGGTCATTTCGGTTGCCGATCGGGGCGTTGGTCTCGAGGCGGGAGAAGAAACAAGAATATTCCAAAAGTTTTATCGTGGTCCGCGCTCTCGACCTGGTGGTATCGGCCTCGGTTTGTCGATTGCGCGACAATTGGTCGAGGCGAATGGCGGTGAGATTGTTGCGCAGAACCGTCAGGGCGGCGGTGCGGTCTTTTCCATTCGTTTACCTGTCAGCGAAGCAATGCGACTTCCTTCTGGGGAATCTGTGTCGCTAGGAGAAGTTATGGAGGCGGATGGATCCGCCGTTAAGGTTGCAGCGGCGCGGGTTTCATCTGCTAAATGAATCCCGTCGCGCTAATTATTGACGACGAGGTTCAGATCCGGCGGTTGCTGCGGCTCGTTCTTGAGGGCGAGAACTACAAGGTGTATGAAGCCGAGACCGGACAGCAGGGGCTAATGGAAATCGCCACGCGCAAACCGGACGCAGTCCTGCTGGATCTCGGCCTGCCGGACCTTGATGGACTGCAGATACTAAAACGCTTGCGAGAATGGAGCGAAGTCGCGGTCATTGTGCTGACCGTGCGCGATGATGTGCAGGAAAAAGTGGCGGCGCTGGATGCTGGCGCGGACGATTACATCACCAAGCCATTTAGTACTCCTGAATTGCTTGCGCGCCTCCGCGCCGCTCAACGCAAGACACGGCCGTCCGAAGAAGTCTCAGTATTTAAAAATGGTGATTTGGTCGTCGATCTTACGGCGCATGTGGTCACGCGCGCAGGCCGTGAAATTAAATTGTCCGCCACCGAATATGCGTTGCTCCGCTTATTCGTGAAACACCCGGGACGCGTTCTCACGCATCGCCACATCTTACGCGAAATCTGGGGCCCGAAGTCCGAGGAGCATCGACAATACCTGCGTGTTTACGTCACGCATCTGCGCCAAAAGATCGAGACCGATCCGGCAAAACCGTCTTTAATTCAGACTCAGCCCGGGATTGGTTACCGGTTCACAGGTTAAGCCGGCTCCGCATTGCCCGAGAAAGCGCTTGCCATCGAGCGCGCGTACAATCGAGAGTCACTGCCTACACCGATGGCGCAGCTAATAGACGATGTTGTTCTCGATGCGAGTGCGGGCGTCCATCGGCCTCGCAACCTGGATTGGAAACGCGCCGCCGCTTTGCTCTACGGCGATTGGGGAACCAGCAAAGCATATGTAATTGGGCTCGCGTTTCTCGCTGCCGGATTTTCATCTCTACCAATCATTCTTGCAGTCTGCGCTGTGACTGCGCTCGTCGGGATCAATTACATCGTCATCTGTCGTCACTTCCCCGATGGCGGCGGTGTCTACTCATCCGCACGTTCACAGGGACGCTTGCTAGCCGTGGTAGGGGCCCTATTGCTCGTTGCTGACCTGACAGTAACGGCCGCTCTGAGCGGTTGGTCAGCGCTGAGCTACATCACATCAGGCACTGAGGACATCGTTTGGATCAAGTTCATGCGCGACCACATCGCGTTCACAACGATCGGTGTGCTTTTGGTCATGGGGTTAATTAATTTTCTCGGGCCGAAACATTCCGGAAGTTTTGCGGTAGCGCTGGCGCTGCCGACGGCAGTAGTAGTGGTGGTTTTGATCGCGCTCAGTGCGCCGCATTTGACCACGCGATTTCTCGAGCGACCGCATCAGAGTTTCACCACTGTTTGGGTGCAGTTTGTTGGTGTGATCCTGGCCTTATCAGGTGCGGAGTCGATCGCGAACCTCACCGGCGTGATGAAACTCGACCCGGGATCGACGATGGAGCATCCAAGCGTTGGGCGTGAGTCGCTGAAGGCAATCTTGCCTATTGCCATCGAAGTCGTCTTCGGCACGGCGCTTCTTGGATGGGCAATGCTTTCGCTGCCGACCGTGCTTGGTAAAACGCTGCATATAACTGACGAAGGCACGATCGCCACAGTTCTTAACCAGAGAAGTGAAGACATGTTGCGCTTTGTCGGGGAAGAATTTGCAGCCGCGACGTTTTCGCCGGCTGTCGGACAAGTCTTCGGCTGGGTTGTCGGAATTGTCTTTTGCCTGCTGCTTTTGAGCGCAGCCAATACAGCGATCGTAGCGATGATCGGTCTGCTGTACATGATGTCGCGTGATCGTGAGATGCCCCGGCAATTTCGCCGGCTGAACCGGCACGGTGTTCCGGTGTGGCCGCTCGTGATTGCCGTCGGCCTGCCGGTCGTGGTGCTGCTTTTTGCAGCAGATTTCAGCGCGCTTGCCGGTCTTTACGCGATTGGAGTCGTTGGCGCGATCACGGTGAACCTCGGCTCCTGCACATTCAATCGGAATGTAGATTTCACCTGGTACGATCGTGTGCTCTTTGGTATCACGTTTGTGATTTTGGCTTTCGTCGAGCTGACGCTGGCTCACACGAAAGTCGATGCGCTTCAATTTGTGCTCGCGATTTTGATCGGCGGCCTCGCGTTGCGTGCCTACACATTGAAACGGCAGGGTCTCACAACGCTAACGGTTACGCGCGAGGTTGCCAAGATGGTTACGCCCGACCTCGTGACCAGTATGCGACCACGGCTGGAGGAAGGGCAAAAAATCCTGGTCGCTGCGCGTGGTATGACACCGGTGCTCACTTTTGCCCTTGAAGAGGCGGAACTGCGCAAGGCGACGTTATGTGTTCTTTACGTTAGAGAGATCGCTGTTTTCTACGGCGGCAGCCCGATAACGCCTATGCGTGGCCGTTGGCAGGATAACCCAGAGGCGGCAGCAATCATGTCGATGATGCTTAAACTTGGCGCCGAGCGCGGCATCACAGTCCTGCCGGTTTATGCAGTGAGCGACGATGCCGTCACGACGATTTTAGATCTCGCTGCCACGCTGGGCGTTGATTATCTCGTTATTGGCGCATCGCAACGCTCGGCGATGACAAAGTTACTCCGCGGCAGCGTGGCTACTAATGTTGCCCAGCAATTGCCTGATTCGATTCACTTGATCATTTACGGATGATCTGTAGCCACCGGTTCGCCACAGGACGAATCCGTCCAGTGTGCGGACCTGTTGCCGGTCTGCTCGCGACAAAAAGAAGAAGTGAACGGCCCATAGGACCGTGGCTACAGGTGCCACGTGGCCTATTTCTTGATTCCGAAGAATGCTTCGAGCGCTCGCGTTCCCAGCGCTTTCCAGATCTTAATCACTTCATAGGTGATGACTGTGGTGAACGTCACAGCGAACCAAACAAGAACTGCTTCGATCGGCAGGCCCGACCACGCTCCAATGTGCAGCCCCATCATGGTACGAGGCCGATATTCCCACCAACCATAAGGCAACGCGAGCGTCGCTTCCCATAGCAAGCTGATCAACAGCAACAGAAAGAACGTAAAACTGAATGCGCGCCAGTTGATGAATGGTCTCGCGGTGTGGAAAAAGCCCGCGGATGGAATCAGCGATGCGCAGACGAGATAAATGAAATACCACGGGAAACCTTCTGGCGCGCCGGAAAAAAACTTTCGATACACAATCGCAGCTGCGATCAGCACAACTCCAAGTGCGACAGACGCAAAATGAAAACGAACGATCCGCGGTATGTTTTCAGCTGTCGCGGCGCAATCGCGCACGTTATACGCCGCCATCCAGTATTCATCGCCCCAAATATAACTCAGCAGCACCAGCATGAACCCGGCGAGATAAAAAACGAATTCTTCAATCGGAATCGCTCCACCCACGGCCGGTACTTCCAAACCGAGAGTGGCCGATTTATTTGGGAAAACGAAGAAAGCGTTGCCAAACAACAGATCGAGCAAGAAACCGAGTGGCGTTAACACCGCGATCGTTCGCGAGAACGCTTTTCTCGGAAACTGCAAATCGGGTCGACAGGCAAACCACCAACCGAGCGCGCCGATCGGGATGATGAACAACAGCAGGCTCCACGTGTATCCAAGCGGCGTCGGGTTATCCGATGTGGCTTGCAAAATGACGGGATGGATGACCGTCCGCAACGTGAGCGCAGCTGGAATGACAAGCGTGGCTACGATTGCAAAAATTACAAGGAACGCTCTCCGCTCTTGCATGCGACGAAAGTTTAAGCACAACCGGCCTTAACTTTTAAGATTTAAGTTTTAAGTTTGGCACACGCTTGCCTCTGTGGTTAGAACCTGAACAGCAACTCTGCCGTGACTCCGCCTAAGGTCCTCATCGCCGATTCCATTTCGCAACGTGGAGTGGATGAACTCGCGCGCGAGAACGCGCTGCAGGTCACGGTTAAAACCGGCTTGAACGAGCGCGAACTCGTCGAATTAATACCGCCATTCAGCGCGCTTGTGGTTCGCAGCCAGACCAAGGTCACCGCCAAAATTCTGAATGCCGCTAACAAACTGCGTGTGGTGGGCCGAGCCGGAGTCGGAGTGGATAATGTGGATGTTGAAGCAGCGACCCGCCGGGGCGTCGTCGTGTTGAACGCGCCGGGAGGAAATACGATTTCGACTGCCGAGCACGCGTTCTCGTTATTGCTCTCTGTCGCGCGCAAGATTCCGCAGGCCGACGCAAATGTTCGTAGCAAGGCGTGGGACAAAAAGAATTTCGAAGGCGTCGAGCTCTATAACAAGACGCTGGGAGTAATCGGCATGGGCCGCATCGGCAGCGAACTGAGTCGGCGCGCAATCAGTTTTGGTATGCGCGTGGTTGCTTACGATCCTTATCTCTCCGCGACACGCGCACGTAGTCTGCAGGTAGAACTCGTAGATGAACTCGACGATTTGCTTGCCGGTGCCGATTTCATCTCGCTGCACACGCCGCTTACGGCTGAGACACACCACATTCTCGATGCCGTGCGGTTAATGAAGACAAAGCGCGGCGTACGCATCATCAATTGCGCTCGAGGCGGTTTGGCCGATGAAGCGGCGCTGGCGCAGGCGTTGCGAGACGGTCAGGTTGCGGGCGCGGCGTTGGATGTTTTCGAAACTGAACCGCTGCCGGCCGATTCGCCTTTGCGCGGTGCGCCCAATGTTGTTCTTACGCCGCACTTGGGCGCATCGACGGCGGAAGCGCAGGAGAGCGTGGGTATTGAAATTGCGCAATCGATCCGCGCCGTGTTGCTCGAAGGCACGATCCGTAACGCAGTGAACATGCCGAATCTCGACGCGAAGACACTGGCGATCATCGGACCGCATCTGCGTTTTGGCGAAAGGCTGGGCAAATTCTTGTCGCAGATCGCGCCGAAACGCGCGGAGTCGCTGAACATCAATTATAGCGGCAAGGTGAACGAAGTTGATACGACGGCAATCACCCGCGCTGCGCTGAAAGGCTTCCTGCAAGTCGCCGGCGGCAGCGAAATCAACGAAGTGAATGCGCCTGCGTTTGCCGAAACTCTCGGTTTGAAAGTGAGCGAATCACGCCTGAGCGCGCCCGGCGATTACACAGACATGCTCGAACTGTCTGCCGCTGGCGAAGGCAGAACCGTTTCAGTGGGTGGCGCATTCTTCGGCGCCACGCCGCGAATTGTGAGCATCAACAGCCGACCGGTCGAAGCCCGACCACAGGGCGTGGTGCTCGTGCTGGAAAATACGGATCGTCCAGGAATGGTTGGGCGGATCGGCACGCTCCTCGGCGAGCATGGCGTAAATATCGCCACGATGTCGCTCAGCCGAAATCAGGCCGGCGGTACCGCACTCACGGTGCTAAATCTCGACACCGCTCCGAGCGAACAGCTGCTCGACGAAATTCGCGCAAGCCACGACATTCGCTCCGCTCAGGTGATCCAACTGTAGCCACGGCCCTATGGGCTGTCTCTCGGGGCGCTGCGGTGGTAAAACGCGCCACAGGCGCGTGGCTACAGTATTGATTGCTTCAATCCAAACCAATTTCCTTGCCGCGCGCGATTTAATCCAGTAAAACGCGGTTCACTATGGCTATCCTTTCGACTATTCTTGTCGGCCTTATCGTTGGCGCAATCGCGAAGCTATTGATGCCGGGAAAAGATCCTGGTGGTTTTATCATCACAATCCTACTCGGCATCGCTGGCGCATTCATTGCCACTTACATCGGCCAGGCGATTGGCTGGTACAAGGCCGGGCAACCAGCGGGCTGGATTATGTCAATCGTCGGCGCCATGATCCTGTTGTTGCTATATCGAGTGATCTTTAAGCGTAAAACGTAAGCACGCGCCGTGTAAAATCTGTTTGCACTATGGACTTCAGCGCTCATTCAATCATCTGGACTATTCTTGTTGGTCTCGTTGTCGGCGCGATCGCAAAGCTTCTGATGCCGGGCAAAGATCCCGGCGGTTGCATCATCACGATTCTGCTCGGTATCGCAGGCGCGTTGGTAGGGACATGGATCGGTCGCATCTTTGCGGGCAGTAATTACGTCGCCGGCTGGATCATGTCGGTCGTCGGCGCCATGATTCTGTTGCTGCTCTATCGATTGCTTTTCAAACGCGGCGCGTAGGTAGGGAGATCGCGCTGCGATGTCCGGACGGCGCAGCGCGTCGTCCCTACCAAATACCGCTTTCAGCCTGAGCTCGCGGGTTGCTCTGCGTAACGAATGCGACATTGTCATTCCCCAATGGCCCCACCGAAGAAAACGTTTGTTATCATCGCGTTTGCCGCGCTGTATGTGATTTGGGGATCAACGTATCTCGGCATTCGGTTTTCCATTGAAACGATTCCGCCGTTTCTGATGGCAGGCGCGCGATTTGTTTTGGCCGGGTTGATCATGTATGCGATTGCCTGGTCGCAGGGAACAGGCAAATCGACCTGGAGGAACTGGCGCACGTCGTTCATCATCGGAGCGTGTTTGCTTCTCGGCGGCAACGGTGGGGTGACGATCTCACAACAGTATATCGATTCCGGGTTGGCGGCGCTGATCGTGGCGATCGTTCCGATTTACATCACGCTGCTTGGGTGGGCCACGGGAATGGCAGCTCAGCCGACGCCAATCATGTGGATGGGGCTTGCTGGCGGTTTTATTGGGGTGGGAATCCTATTCGGACCGGGTTTACATCTTCACTCTCCAGGCGGACGAAATCCTGTGATCGGAATATCGATCCTGCTCGTCACAAGTTTCATTTGGTCGGCGGGCTCGCTTTACTCCCGCGCTACGAAACATGCGCCCTCACCATTTCTCACTGCTGCTCAACAAATGATCTGTGGAGGAGTTTTGCTTTTGGTTGCAGGTCTTATTACCGGTGAACTGCCGCGGTTTCATCCCAGTTCCGTTTCCATGTTGTCGTTAGGCGCGTTTGTTTATCTCGTAATCATCGGCGCTGTGGTTGGGTATACGGCTTACATTTGGCTGTTGCGTCATTGCGACCCGGCGAAGGTCGCCACTTACGCTTATGTGAATCCAATTGTTGCCGTGTTGCTCGGCACCTTTTTCGCAGGTGAAACCGTCACCGCACGCATGTTGGTTGCCGCCGTTCTCATCATCGGTTCGGTGGCGCTCATCATTACGGCTCAACAGCTACGAGCCCGCGCCGAGCCAGCCTTGAGCGCTGCGATGGAGCCTGCTGATTGAAAAAGAACGCGGAAGTCGCATCAGCGTAAACCGCAGTCAACTTGGAAACCGCGTTCGGCTGCGCTTTAATGCGGCATGGGCGCCGAGCAGAAAGATCATCAACAAACGATCGATGCTGCAAGGCGCAACTGGCAGGCAGAAGTCGAAACTGCGCAAACGTACCGCGATCTCGCTGAACGTGAACGCGACCAAAAACGCAAAGGCATTCTCTTGCGCATGGCAGAAGCAGAAGAGCGGCATGCGCAGCGTTGGGAAGCAAAGCTAAAGGAGCTTGGTGCCGAGGCGCCTGTTTTCAGGAACACGATTGCGCGCCGTCTAAATCGGTGGTGGAACAAGATCGCCGGAGCTGAAATTGCCATTCGCCGAATGGAAGCGACGGAAGAACGGCAGGAAGCAGAATTTCACGATCAAGCTGAGCGTGCGTTCGCGGGCCAGGAGGACGTTCAGGAATTTCTGCGAAAAAGCGCGATCGAAGAGAAAGCTCATGCGCGGGTGCTCAGCGCGATGGCGCCGCCGACGAATCCGCGCACGGCGTTGGATAAAATTCTCAAGCGCGAACGCTGGCACGGACGCGGCATGAGTTGGGTGGCCGACGCGATTTACGGCGCAAACGATGGGCTTGGTGCAGTGTTTGGAATCGTTTCTGGCGTCGCTGGCGCCACAAATAATCAACAGCATTACATTTTGATCTCCGGCCTTGCCGGCATGCTCGCTTCAACTCTGTCGATGGGCGCGGGCGCGTATCTCGCTGCGAAAAGTGAAGCAGAGGTGTACGAAGCAGAAATCTCGCGCGAGCGCGCCGAGGTGCAGGAGAACCCTGAAGAAGAAATCGAAGAAATGTCGCTCTTTTATCAGTTGCAGGGATTCACTCCCGAAGAATCGCAGAAAATGGCGGAACGCCTCGCTGAACAGCCTGAGCAATTCGTGCAGGCGATGGCGCAAAGCGAGCTTGGCTTGTCCGAGCATCGGTTTCCAAATCAATGGACTGCTGCCTTGTCAGCCGGCATTTCCACGGCAATCGGCGCATTCGTTCCGATCATTCCGTTCTTTTTCTCTGGCGGCCTCGACGCCGTTATCGGCTCGTTTGGAATCAGTCTTGTAGCGCACTTTGCCGTAGGCGCACTGAAATCGCTGATCACCATCCGCTCGTGGTGGGCGTCTGGTCTGGAGATGACTTGGATTGGGATCATCGTCGCGGTCGTCACGTACGGGCTCGGACTTGCGTTTGGCTCTTTCGGGTAAGAGCGCCGTCACGCTGGTGATAGCCTGTCGCGTACGGTGACGTGCTGCTTCGTAATATCGAGAATGCGTCCCAATATCGGGACGCGGAAATCCCACAAGCGGCAACGTAAACGAAATTCCTTGAGTAAACGCAGATCGGTGCCGAACTGAATTGAGGAGAGTGACGACTGTTGGCACGCGCATTGCAAAGCAAATTGACACTCCCCAAACACGCAGTTGAGAAATAGTGAGTGTTCGAAGCGCCATCTTCCCCAGACGTAGACCAACGCATACCACGGAATTAATGAAAGATCTGTTAATGGATCTCCGCTATGCGCTGCGGGTGCTTTGGAAATCACCAGCGTTTACGCTCGTCGCTTTGGTCACTTTAATGTTGGGCATTGGGGCGAACGTCGTCGTCTTCGGAGTCGTGAATGCGGTCCTGCTGCACCCGCTGGATGTGAGCGACCCGCAGAATCTCTATCAATTTCGCCTCAAGCCGTGGACTCAAGGCAAGGCACTTACTACATCCTATCCTGCGTTCGAAGACTATCGGCAGCGCAACACGACCTTCAGTGAGATAGCCGGCTATGACGGGTTTTCTGGGGGAAGACTGAGCTGGGGTGACTCGGTAAAAAGTGTCTCCGGCTATTCGGTCACTGGCAATTATTTCGAAATGCTCGGGGTGCAACCAGAATTAGGGCGGCTTATCCAGCCGTCGACCGAGCACGGTCCGAATTCAGCGCCCTATATTGTCTTGAGCGACCATTTATGGCGAACAGGATTCAACGCCGATCCGGCTGTAGTCGGAACGACGGTGCGGCTCAACAAGGATTCGTTCAGCGTGATCGGTGTGGCCCCGGCGCGGTTCCACGGCACCGAGCAATTTGAATGGCCCGACTATTTCATTCCCGTCGTGAACCGTTTCGACGCGGAATACCTGGCAGACCGGACGGGAAGACCTTTGACGGTGCTCGGCCGATTGAAGCCTGGCGTGACGCCGCAGCAGGCAGCCGAAAATCTGAGCGCGATCGCGACCGAATTGGCCCAAGAGTATCCAAAGACCGACACGGGAGTGCCGCTGCGACTGATCCGTCCAGGACTGCAAGGGGACGCCGGCGATGTGATTCGCGGATTTCTTTACAGCGTTACCGGGTTGGCTCTGCTGGTGCTGGTGGCGGCGTGCGCCAATTTGGCGAGCCTTTTTGCCGCGCGCACCGCCGATCGCAGCCGCGAGCTAGCAACGCGGGTCGCCCTGGGTGCCAGTCGCTGGCGACTGGTTAGGCAACTGATGACCGAAGCAATGGTGTTGTCGATCTTGGGCGGAGCCGCGGGACTCGTGATCGCGGGTGTGCTGCTGCGTGTGCTTATCCAGTGGCGATCGCACGGTCATCTGGCAGCCAGCGTGGATGCGCGTGTTTACCTGGCAGCTCTGATCTTGACAGTGTTAAGCGCGTTGCTGTTTGGGATGATTCCGGCGCAGCACGTGTCGCAGAGCAGTCCGTTACAGGCGATGAAGGGCGGACGGGTGGATTCAACGCCGCTGCGTCGATTTACGCTGCGCGACTTGTTGTTAGGCGCACAAATTGCCATTTGCATGCTTTTGGTAACCGCCTCACTGGTCGCCTTCCGCGGCATGGTCCGCATGTTGCACACCCCGCTGGGCTTTCAGCCGCAGGGAGCAATGCTGGCCCAGATAGACTTGAGTGAGATGGACGAGCGAGGTGACACACTGCTTCAGAAACAGAAAGCCATGCTCGGGGCGGTGCAGAGGATTCTAGGCGTAACAGCTGCGGGTGCTGTTAACCGCGTACCGTTCACCGGCGGGCTGCGCGGCGTTCCGATTTTCCCGCCAGGAACGACAGACTTCAATCTGAACAATTCTGTGCTGGCGCCATATGTGTTTACGATGTCGCCGGGGTACCTGGAGGTTGCGGGCACCAGCCTACTGAGTGGGCGAGATGTATCATGGCATGATACCAAAACGACGCCGTATGTGGCGATCGTGAATCAAACCTTCGCGCAAAAGATGTGGGGCGAAACACCCGCTATTGGACAACGCTTCGTTCTTCAGAATCACCTGACGGAAGTGGTGGGCGTGGCCGAAGACGGCAAGTATTACGAAATCATGGACTCGCAACAACCGGCGGTGTTCCTACCGTTATTGCAAACCGAGAACGGCGTCGCGGTCTTCGTGGTGCGGTCGCAAAGGGCGCATAACGAGATGGCCGCGGAACTCGAACGCACGCTGACCGACCTCGAACCAAACGCGCAAGTCAGAGTGCAGAGCTGGCCGGACGCGATAGCGCGTACATTTTTCCCGGCGCAAGCGGCCGCGGTGGCATTGGGCGTTATGGGTTTGCTCGCCGCGATGCTGGCAGTGACAGGCATCTTCGGTATGGCGGCCTACAACGTGAGCCGCAGGATGAAGGAACTCGGTATCCGCGTGGCTTTGGGCGCGCGCGAGAAACATGTGATGAGCACAGCTGTGGGGCATCCAATCGTAACCCTTATAGTCGGGTCGTTGTTAGGCCTGCTATTAGGCCTTTTCGCCAGTCGCCTGCTGGGGCACATTGTGTATCAAGCGGATCCGCGCGATCCCGTAGTGTTGGTCGCCGCGGTGCTAATGATGACGTTTCTCGGCGTAGCAGCCTCTGCCATTCCAGCGCTACGTGCGATTAGCATCGACCCATCGAAACTCCTGCGGGAGGAATGAATCCGTGACAAGAATTCTAATCGCAGACGACCAGCGCGACGTGCTCGAGGCACTGCGCATCTTGCTGAAGAACGAAGGCTATCAGACAGAAGGAGTCACCTCGATTTCAGGCGTCTTCCACGCGCTGGAAAAGAAAGAGTACGCGCTGTTGCTGATGGATTTGAACTACACCCGCGACACCACTTCCGGCCAGGAGGGTTTGGCAGCGATTGTGAAAATTCAGGAGATCGATTCGACGCTGCCGATCGTGGTGATGACCGCCTGGGCTACCATCGAACTAGCCGTGGAAGCAATGAAACGCGGCGCACGCGATTTCGTGACCAAGCCGTGGGATAACCAGCGATTGCTGATGATCGTCAGGACGCAGATCGAGCTTGCTGCCGCGCTTCGCCGGGAGCGCAAGCTTGAAGCGGAAAATGAAATTCTGCGCGGCACCATGCCGGATTTGATTGCGCAATCGCCCTCAATGCAGCCTGTCGTTGAAATGATTTCTCGCGTAGCGCCATCGGATGCGAACGTGCTGATTACGGGGGAAAACGGCACGGGGAAAAGTTTGATTGCGCAGGCGATTCACGCTCTTTCGCCGCGCGCAACCCGAACCATGATCACCGTCAATATGGGCGGTCTATCCGAGACATTATTTGAGAGCGAACTATTCGGACACGTGAAAGGCGCGTTTACTGACGCAAAAACGGACCGCGCAGGACGCTTTGAACTCGCCGATGAGAGCACCCTGTTCATGGATGAGATCGCAAATATCCCACTTGCTCAACAGGCAAAGCTTCTGCGGGTGATTGAGACCGGCGATTTCGAGCGGGTCGGTTCATCAAAAACACTTCACGCAAACGTGCGAATCATCTCCGCCACAAACGCGAATCTGGAGAATGAGATTGCAGCCGGCCGTTTTCGACAGGACCTCCTTTTTCGGCTCAATACGATCGAGATCGAATTGCCGCCGTTGCGCGATCGACGCGAAGACATCATGCCGCTGGCAAACAGCTTTCTTCGCCAACACGCGGAGCGTTATCGCAAACA
>DATFXC010000151.1:0-9611 GCA_035258625.1 Candidatus Udaeobacter sp.
CCGGTTGGGCCGGAGGTAAAAACGCGCGACAGCATTCTCCTCACCTATTTCGTCGATACCGGGCCGTGGCGATTCGTTCGCAATCGTGGGCGGCGGTTGGCAAATTTTGCGCTGAACGAGTTGCGCAACTTGAGGCGCAACTAGGTAGGGAAGCCGCGCTGCGGCGTCCGGTCGGCGCATGGCGCCGACCCTACCAATTCAGCGGGGCAATGGTCGCTCCACATTGGCCAGCGCGTACGCCACGACCGCGACCACCGCCGAATTTTCGGCCAATTCCTTTGGCACGATTTTGTCGAGCGTATCGGCGGCAGTGTGATGGTAATTGAAGTAAAAACGGTTGTCTTGAATCGGACTAAAAGCGGGCACCCCTGCTTTCTCGAGCGGCTCGATGTCGGCGCCGCAGTGTTCAACCAAATCGAGTATGCCCGCTCCAGATTCCTGCAGGATTTTCGCGACCGGCGCGAACATCTTTTTCACTTCCGGCTTTGCCTTGATGTTGACGCCAATCGGATGACCGGCCCCGCTGTCTGTTTCCATCGCTGCGAAATGAGTTGAGAATTCTTTCTCATGATCCTTTGCGTACTGCTTTGAGCCGCGCTCACCATTCTCTTCATTCATCCACGGGATCACACGAATCGTGCGCTTTGGTTTGAGATGAAGTCTTTGGATCAGGTTCGCCGCCTCCATCGAGACTGCGACACCCGCGCCATCATCGATCGCGCCCGTGCCCAGGTCCCACGAATCCAAGTGACCAGAAACAATGACGACCTCTTCAGCATGTTCACTGCCTCTGATGTCACCAATGACATTGTAGCTCTCGACGTCGGGTAATTGCTGCGGCGTGAGAACCAATTTCATTTTCACCGGTCCTTGTCGCAGTAGATCGACAATCAAATCTGCATCCTCGGCAGTAACCGCGCCCGCCGGAATTTTCGGTGCGTCAGCCGCGTAATCTGTCATTCCAGTGTGTGGAAGCCGATAGTCGGCTCCGCCCACTGAGCGGATCAAACACGCAACAGCACCTTGCCTCGCGGCTGCGCTCGGGCCGTGACTCCGATACTCAACTGCTTCACCGTAAGCTTGGAAGCTACGACCCTCCGCGGCCATTTGTTTGTCGAACGGGTAATTGAACAGCACGATTTTGCCCGCGACTTTTTCCCGAGACATCGATTTCAGTTCATCAAAATTTTTGACTGCAAGGACCTCGGCCTCGATCCCGTTTTTTGGTGTGGCCACACTTTGTCCCAGCGCGCACAAGACAATCTTCTGCGTCGTGTTCGGTGCTTGTCCGGGAAATTGAACCAGCGCGGCTGTCTCATCGCCGCGCACCCAATGGGGGACCATCACCTTCTCGAGCTGTACGTTGCAGCCGAGGGCTTTCAATTTGCCGGCAACGTACTCAACTGCCTTCGCCGCCTGCGCCGATCCGCTTAAACGTGGCCCAATATTATTAGCCAGATGCGAGACCTGTCGGTAAGCATGATCGCTTTCCAGAGCGGCCTTCTGCAATTGTTTCAGTTCCGAGAGTGTTTGCGGCGAAAACACAGGCGGCGTCGGCGATGGCGATGCGTTCGGACTTGGTGCGGTCGGCGGTGTTTGTTGCGCACCCACTCCCTGAGCACAGAGAAACAACGCGAGTGAGAAAAGCCCCATCAGGCGAACTTGATTGTCAAACATGGCGAATCCCGCTACAGCATCTTGGTCGAGTTTGCCAGGCTCGAATACGCGAAGCCGCTGCTATTTCTCTTTCCTAAACTCGATCTCCTCGCCGAAGATCTCAGGATTGCTGGCGTTTCTCGTCAGAAGCGCAACAATCGCGGCCGAGTCTTTAGTTTCCTTAGAGATTACTTTATCGCTGACATTCCGTAAGCTCAGATGCTTGCCATCATCTGAGAGCTTCCAAACCAGGTAAGCATACCTGCGCTCGCTCGAGTTGAGGTCCTGCACGCTCACGAAAGGTGTTTCCGGGACGTCGGAGTGATATGCGCGAAAAAGGTCTCCATCGTAGTAAACGATATAGATCCTGTCGTCGAGGCTCCGCAGTTTCAGCGTTTCCTTGCCATCTGCTGACGTCCAGTCGCCAAGCAGTTGTTCCTGCACTTTTCGGGTGGGACCCGATGTGATTGGGACGTGATATTGCCACGCGGTGAAAGCCAGAGAGCAAAGACCAATCGCTACGCCGACCCCTCGTAGCCAAGCCAAGTTCGATGAACTCACGGAGTCTTGCTCGCAGCTGGAAATCGACCTTCGTCGAAATCGATGAGGTCTGGAATGCACTGGATGTCGTTGCGATCGGCGATTCCCATTTCCCTTTTTCGTTGTTCGAGCCGCGGGGTCACAGAATCGCGCCATCCGAGCTTCGATGCGAAGCCGTTCCAGACAAAGAGATCGCCTTCGTTCAAGCGGCGGCCCTTTTCGAAACACCATTCCAGAATTTCCTCGTCCGTGCCGCCCTGCTTCACACGCTCGATCAGATCGCGATGATGCACGCGCAAGAAATTGCAGCACACACCGTCTGCGGCTTTCAGCGCGCCGAAGTTCTCTTGATAATCTTCGTGAAGCCCGCCGCGCAGATGCAGCCGGATCTTGTCCAGCATGCGCGGGAAATACAACATGCGCTTCGTCATTTCTTTGGGACTCTTTGGATAGGTAGCCATAGGCAAATGAATCGCATCATCCGTGGCGGCGCAATATGGACCAGACGGCTTGCAGAGAACCACTCGGAAAAGCTCAAGTCATCCAGACGCGCTGAACAAACCAAAAACTACCTAGTAGCACAACGGCTGCTGAACACGCCGGCGCCCATCGAGCGATAAACATCGGGTTCTCCCGGAGTTTCCAAATGATCGGAAGCACTAAAGCAGCGACCATGATCTGACCGAGCTCCACACCGAGATTGAAAGAAAATAGCGGCAGCACGATGCCTCCGGTGCCCGAGCCAATGCCGGCCTCACGCAAAGCCGATGCAAAACCAAAGCCATGTATCAAACCGAAGCCGAAGGCGACCATTCGCCGCGCCTTTGGGATGTCGCCGCGCAAAAGATTCTCGACGCCGACAAAAACGATGGAAGCGGCGATCAGTGGTTCCACAATTCGACCTGGAATTTGCACTACGTGCAATGTTGCCACTGCCAGTGTGATCGAGTGCGCAATCGTAAATGAAGTGATGATGCCTAAAGAGGAGAGAAAGCCACGCGCTACGAGCAGCAGCCCGAAAAGAAAAATCAAATGATCGTAGCCGGTCAAAATATGTTTCACCCCCAGAGAAAGAAAATTCGCAAACGAACGAACGGCGTCGAACGCGGCAATCCTCGAGTGGGCATCGGGTATTTCTAGCGTCGCGCGGTCTGCGGCTGCGCTAAGCAATCGCTCAAAGATGGTGTCCCCGCGTGAGTTTTGTACTTGGAGATATTGTCGATGCCCAAGCGGCAGGGACGCGATGATTTTGGATTGAATCTCCAAACTGGAAAAGACGACAGCGTCAAAATTCAGAAAAACTTCTATGTTGTTATTCTCATCGAGACGGCTGTGAACCGATTTGTCGTTAATGACTCTTCCAGCAGCTGAGATCACGATTTGCCTTGCTACCGCCGCTTCAAGTTGCGATTGGCCTCGGCCGAATTCGACTCGCGATACAGTGCCGTCGTGGTTCTCGTCGAGTTCGGCAACTTGCGCTGCGTCCTTGACCGCCAGCGTCAATTTTGCCTCCCACCCGTTCACGCATTGTCGGATCGTAAGGCTGCTTAAACCGGGATCGTGCGCCGCCGCATTTTGAAAAGGCAACAGCGAAAGCAGAATCGAAACAATCGCGGCTCCAGCAACGCGCGATCCGGCCAGGCGCGACGCTGCCTGGCCGGGATTCCGAAAGTCCATAACAGAATGACCGACCGTCACGCGTTAGGCGTTATGGATGAGAGTGATTGCGGCCGTTTTGAGGCGTGGATTCATACGGGAAGACCTTGTTGTAGGCCACGTCGTTGAAGTCCAAATTGTCGCCTGCTGGACCGCGAATGATTGGTGGGTTCACACGAAGGTTGCTGATCAGAGCGGTGACCGCGATGTCGACAACGTCATCGCCAAAACGGCGACCATTCGGCCAACCCCCGGGAATAACTCCATCGCCAAAGCCTGGTTGAATTTGGCTGACCAGAGTGTCACCGCCGAAAATGCTCAGCCGAGAAAATCCGGGATCATCCGGGTTGGGCCCCTGTTGAGTGCCATTGCCGGCCAGGCGGCAGGGATCTGCGGACAAATCGACTTTGATTAAATCAGGAATAAAAATTCCTGCGATGTCAGTCCGGCCTGTTTCGACGTCGGGTAACTGTCCATTGAAGATAATTTGATTGATCAGTCTCGCCAGTTCGGGAGTTACCGCATATTGGCGGAACAACTCGTTATCGGACTCGGGACTGGTACGGCTATAGCGATCCTTATCGGCGATAGCGACCAGGCCCTCGTTAAAGAGCGGGTTGCCTTGCCGGGCGACCTGCACCCAGGGGCCCAGCAGCTGCGGGCCACCGTTTCTGACTGAACGATCGGTTTCATCGCGCAGTATTTGTATCTGACGTCGGCTGGTGGTTGCGTAAACACCGACGATTTGCTGGTCGCCGCCCAATTCGCTCACGGGGATGACGAGCGCCATGAGGTGAATGTTGAACCCGCCCTGAGAATCCTTGCCCGGCGAACGAAGCTGCAAGAGATCGAAGATGGCATTGATGTCACCATAGAAACCATCGTCACGCTGACCTGCGAATGAGAAGTAACCCCCGCCCAGATTCTTAATCGTTTGTGTTGTATAACGGTCGAGCTCGCCTTCCGTGGCGACGCCGTCTTTCGCGGGGTTGTTGCCGTCGTTGCCCTGATTATACAAGGGAGTAGCAATGCCCTGATTGTTAGGCGGAACGGTACCGCTTCCGAGCACCGTACGGTGGTTGCCTTGCCGATGGTCCACTTTCGTGACGGTGTAGGTCTGTATCAGGTTCTGATTAGCGTCTCCGACGTCATTAATGACACCGAGGTACGACTGCAGAATCGTGTTCTGATTTCTGAACGTCGTATTGAAGTTGAACTCATAGCTCAACGTGGCTCTGCCCGCAGCTAGGTCGTTGCCGGTCGCAACGTGGATTTGATAAAGCACGTTGTCGTCGAAGTTGTACTTGTTTGGGCCGACGCCGGGTTCCTCGTGGGGGTACACGCCCAGCGCGGTAACAAGGCTCTTCATCCCATTTTCATTTTGCACGAACGCGTAAACGTCCGTGGTGTTTGCTGCCGGATCGCGAGTGATCAACGGTGCGTCCATGTGACTGGAGGCTTGCGCCGCTCCGATTAATTGTGTCGCGATTAGTGCCATAGCACCGCGCGACAGGAAGTATGTTATTTTTTTCATTTGTTTTAGGTTTTGTGTTGGGTTTTCCGCGCGGTATTTGACCCGAGCGAAAAAGTTTTTTGTGGGCTCGCGGCAACGGACGCCTTCTTTTCAGCGCCACGTGCCACAGCGGTTTGAAGTTCATTACGTTCAGATGGCAAAAGCAGATGTGAGAGGTCGCTCGCTTTGCTCAACCAGCGCTCCGCATTGGCGGACTGACCGGCTTGCGAAGCGATGATGCCGGCATGAAAAAACAGGCGCGCATCTTCGGTGCCTTCTGCCAAGGCGCGCTGCATCTCGCTCTGCGCTTCAGCCAGATTGCCGGCCGCAACCAACGACCAGGCCAGGGCGTCGTGACTAAAGACATCACTGCGCGAATCAAATTCTTCTCGCGCGAGCCGAAGCGCGGTTTCGGGGGACTCGCGGCGGGTCGCGAGATAGAGCGCTAGTGTCCGCGGATCGCTGCTCGCGCCGTGTTGGCAAAGCCGAGCTTCGATCTCAGACGCTTCGTTCTCCTTACCGGCTACGCGCAGCGCCTCGGCGAGCGTCCACTGATATTCTGGAAGCGGATTGAGCCTCGCCGCTTTTTGCAAAGCATCAACGGCTTGGGGGAACCGGTGTTGAGCAAGTAGCATTTTTCCCTTCAGCAAGAGCGTTGGCGCATAATCGCTTTGTAGTGAGAGGGCGAACGCGCACCGTTGTTCTGCTTCGCTAACACGGCCGGCTTGAAAGTCGTAGAACGCCAATCGCGTGTTCGCCCATGCAGCAGATTCGGCATCCTGCGGGCTGCCAGCGCTCGCAGCCAGTTGCATCGCCTCGATCGCTCCCTCGAGATCGCCTTTGAGCCACCGCATGTGCGCTGCTCGGGCGTATGCGCGCAGATCAGGCTTCAAATTCATCATCCGCTGATAGGCCTCGACCGCGTCGTGCAGTTTTCCTTGCTCCATCAACGCATCCCCGAGAAGACCGTAATCAAAACTGAGTCCCCGCTGCTGGACGAGACGCCGTGCCAGGGTCTCGGATTCTTTAAAGCGATGCAGATTCTGAAGCACGTGCGCGCGCAACAGCAGCGCTTCCTGGCTTTGCGGATTGCGCATTTCGATAGAGCGCGCGCACAGCTCGGCAAGCTTGTAGAAGCCTGAGTCGAAACTTTCGCGCGCTTTCGCGACAAACGCCCAGCCGAGTTGTTCGAGGCGAAGCTGAAGATTTCTTCCGTTACGAATCTGCTGCTGTAGCCGGGAAATTTCCCTGTCGTTAGGGCTGTGACCGGTCTGTGACGTCAGCACCACGGCCAGCGGATCATCGAAAACTCGGACCGATGCAGCGGCCTTGTTCGCATCGTTCTTGTTCTTTGGCCGTGCCGACAATATGAGCAAGTAGGTGATAGCGAGCAGCAATGCGACGACAGAAATCAAAATTTTTCGACCGCACTTGCCTACGCACTTGTCGATTGCTTGCTTGCGAGTTTTCATTTTTTGCGTTCGGCAAGCATTACGTCGAGACGCAGCGACTGGATGCAGTCACGACGAAAAATTTTCGATACCGGCAGAAATCGCTCGTACCTATTGCTGCCGAGCGCTTGCTCCAGACTTGGCCGCGCTTTCAGCAGTTCGGATCAAAATTCCATCGTGACAGTGACTTCGAAACTCCAGTCGCTGTCTTCATTCTCCAGGTCGAGCGATACGCTGTAGCGAGATGACTGGTCACTGTCGGTGGGATCGAACAACCCGAGTCGGTCAATCAGCCGTTCTTCGATAGCGCGTTCGGCCATCTGATTGTTGCTGTAATCGAGGTTGAAACCAGCTTCCGCCGCCGTGAACGTCCGCGAGAACAATGGGCCGTTTTCCTCTGCAACGACCGATCTGGCCGCTAGGATGGCCAGTATTAAAATAAAGATCGGTAGTTTCAAATGACCGGTAATACGCCGCGGCCATTCGTTTGGATGCTTCCGCCCCCGACACTCGCCAGCGATAGGATTAGTCGTTAGGCGAGAAGAGTACGAACTATCTCAGGTAGTACCGACGAGTAAAATCGGTCCCTCCTTTTTCGGGACACCACCTTGGCGTTCCAGGCTGATCGCAAAAGCTTTTACATGTTCCGCTTTCTCAACCGGCTTGAAGCGAATTTGCGCAACACCGTTCTTATCTACGCGAACAACACCTGCGCTGATGGGATCCTTGTGCTCGGCATCGACCGCCCACAACTGATAATCCTTGCCCGGCTGCGGCGCAGGAAGGTTGCTGATGCGAATCACGCCGCTTTGGCGCCCAGGTTGCCATGCCACCGTCGCTTTCGCATCCGCCGGGGCAGGCGCAGATGGCGCCAGAGTGTAAAACGTCGTTTGCATCAACGGATCAGCTGCGCGTGTTTCGGCAAGCTGGCGCTCCAGCCGTACGCGATCGAGGGCGAGCAGGCCGCAAAACACCGCCAACGCCGCGGCGATTGCCCACGGCACCCAGCCAAACGAAGCGCGTCGGGTCGGCATTGGAACAACGCGTTTAGTTTCCACCGCTATCTCACCCATGATGCGTTGCTTTAACGATGCAGGCGGCAGCAGCGACGGAGCGGTTAGGGCGAGACCGCCGGCCGCCTCGCGCAGTTCGCGGACGAGATCGCGCAATTCAGCGTTCGCTCTCAATTCGGATTCGAATGCAGCATCCTCATCCGCGCCGAGCAACCCGAGCGCGTAGAGTGCTGCCTGATCCTGTTGTTCCTCCGAAATCATAAAGTGTTAAGTCGTTCTCTCAATTTAAGCAGTCCCCGACGGATTCGGGCTTTTACGGTGCCCAGCGGTTGCCCAAGCCGCGCTGCAATTTCGTGATGGCTGAGATCCTCAAAAAAAGCCAATTCGATCGTCTCGCGTTGTTCAGAGGGCAAATTATTCAATACATATCGCACACGCGCTGCCTCATCATTCTTCTCAACGGTATCCGCGGCGCTCTCGACGGTGGATGCATCGACCGCGTCGGTGAGCGTATCTTCAGTGGAGGCAACTACGACTCGTGAACGCCGGCCGCGTGCCCGCAATCGATCGATGACTCGGCTTCGAGTCAGCAGCACGGTCCAACTGAATACGCTGCTCTGTTCTGGGTCATAGGCTGCGGCGCGCGACCAAATTTGGAGGAACACATCCTGCAGAGCATCCTGCGCCTCTGCAGGATCTCCGAGCATTTTTATCGCCAAAGAATAGAGCGGACCGCTCAGTCGATCGTAGAGGGCGCTGAAGGCGCTTTGATCGCGGCGGCCGATCCGGGCGATCATTTCCTGATCCAGCATCTGCTGCGCTGAAGCTGTTCCCGCCATGCTCAGTCAGTTCCGCTTAAATTTTTCCTACAGGCACCGGCAACCGGTAATTTATCCAGTGATCCGACAAATCGTCGAGTCTGGATGCGGCGATTTTGCCACCCAATCCATCATGACCCATTGCGCGAATCCAACCTGCGCGACCCGTGGTCCGCTATCCGCTAGCTGGCGGCGCTGTCCATCAGTGCCAAAATCTGCTCCCTCTTGGCGTTGTAATCGAGGGAATGAAACCGCCGGATTTCATCGAGGCGACGAACGGCATTGAGCGTGTCGAGATAACGCGTGTAGTTTGCGGCGAGCTGGCTCGTTTCGAGATAACGGCCCCGCAGGTTCGGGTCGCGAAACGCGTTGGGACATTGCCGGGCGAAAAGGTGAAAACGCAACCAGCGGCGGTCTGTCGCCGAGACGCGTTGCGTTTTTCGGAAGAAGGCGACAAACAGCAGAAGAACCAGATAAGTGTCCACCTGCGCCTGAAGCTCAAGATTGCGGGCAAAATCTTCCGACGCGATCTCGCGCACTCCTCGTTTGAACTGGAGTGCGGCGTGCAATGCGTGGTTGAGTTCTTCCACAAACGTGATCAGCGATCGGATATTGCGATCCCCCAGCCCCGCGCGCGGATCGTGTTGTTCGAGTTGTTCAATTAGCCAGCGGGAATAATAGATGCCCACATAGAGTTGGTCGCCGGCGCGACGCAAAAACGTGCGCGCGAGTTCGCTTAATTCCCGGACCGACCTACCCGCGAGCACGGATAATTGCACACAGCGCGTCCGATCGATCAGACAATCTTCCAGATTGATTCCAACCTGCGCGTAGGTGCGTTCAAATAATCGCTGGATTTGGCTGAACAGTGTCTCGTTCACAAAGAAAGCGAGGGACGCACGTCTTCGTCCAGATTCAGCAACTGATCGGAAAGCTGATTCAGCGCGAGCCGGACCTCTCGAAA
>DATFXC010000152.1:0-4989 GCA_035258625.1 Candidatus Udaeobacter sp.
TGCGGCCCTGTTGACTTCCGGCTCAAGATTCTTCAAGGATTGCAGCACTTGGACTGACTCCTTAATGGCCCGGGTTAGATTTGAAGACATGTGACTCATCGTAAAGAGGTGGTGCGCGATAGAGGGTTCGAACCTCTGACCGCTACCGTGTCAAGGTAGTGCTCTACCACTGAGCTAACCGCGCATGGAAGTGAGAATTGATAACTGATCGGTGATCAGTAATCAGTCAAGACCAAGCACAACTAAGCACAATCATTGGTCACAGATCGGATCGATACTGGACAACCAGAAGACCTCAGACGAACGTCTCATTCCCCGTGAGCACACTCTTTTTCAAGCGTTTTCTGAAGCGTCCGTTCCAAATCGCGTCGATTGTACCCAGCTCCCGGGCGCTGGTGGAACGCGTCGCCAGCAAAATGGATTTTACCCAGTCGCGCGTGATCGCGGAATACGGCCCAGGCGAAGGCGTGCACTCGCGTGAGATCGCGCGACGATTGACTCTGGATTCGCATTTGCTCTTGTTTGAACTCGACGCGGCGCTCGCGAGAGCACTGGAACGGCAATTTGCAGGCGATCGGCGCGTGGATGTGATTCATGGCGATGCAGCCTCCTTGCCGTACGAGCTGAAACGCCGCGGATTCGCTTCGTGCGATTACATTCTCTCCGGGATTCCGTTCAGCATTCTCAAGATCGAGAAGAAGCGCGCGCTGCTGCGCAAGACGTACGATGCGCTCAAGCCGGATGGCAAGTTCATCATCTACCAGGTCACCAATGAGTTGAGGCAGCACGCCACCGTTTTCCAGCGCGACGAATCGGAATATTTTCTACAAAATATCCCGCCGATGTTCATCACAGTGTTCCACAAGTTACCTTCAGCAAAGGGTGGCGGACCCACGTCTAAGAAAAGCCGTTCGCGCCTCGCCGGCGTCGGCGCAGAGCGTTCGGCATGACGGAAAAACCAACGCGAATCGAAAAAGATTCGATGGGCGAGATGACCGTGCCCGCGGATGCTCTCCACGGCGCGTCCACGCATCGCGCGGTTTTGAATTTTCCGGTAAGCGGTTACCGATTTCCGCGGCCATTCATTCGCGCTTTGGGTCTAATCAAATGGGCCGCGGCGAAAGCAAACCAGGAGTTGGGTTTGCTAGACGCGAAGCGAGCGGCGGCGATTGCACAGGCGGCAGAAGAAGTCGCCGAAGGAAAGCTCGACGAACATTTTCCTCTCGACATTTTTCAGACCGGCTCGGGCACTAGCACCAACACTAACGCGAATGAAGTGATCGCGAACCGGTCGGCGCAAATATCAGGGAAATCTATCGGGGCGCACAACCCCGTTCATCCGAACGATCACGTCAACATGGGGCAATCGAGCAACGACGTGATTCCCTCGGCGATTCACATCAGTGCCGCTCAGGAATTGAAGAACCATTTGATTCCGGCCCTGGACAATTTACACGGCGCACTCGAAGCCAAGGCGAAAGAATTCTGGCACATCATGAAGATTGGCCGGACGCATTTGATGGATGCGACGCCGGTGCGACTCGGACAGGAATTCTCCGGCTACGCCCAGCAGGTTTCGTATGCGAAAGGCCGCGCGGAGAAAGCGATCGAAGCTTTGCGCGAGGTTGCGCTCGGCGGGACTGCAGTCGGAACTGGTCTGAATCGCCATATCGATTTTCCCAAGAAAGTGTTGCACCATATCGAGCAGCGTACAGGTATAGCATTTTACGAGGCGAAAAATCATTTCGAAGCGCAAGGCGGCAAGGACGCAGTTGTGGAAGCGAGCGGCCACTTAAAGACCATCGCCGTAACTCTTTTCAAAATCGGAAACGACATTCGCTGGCTCAGCAGCGGGCCGCGGTGCGGCATCGGCGAAATTCAATTGCCTGCCACGCAGCCCGGCAGCTCCATCATGCCAGGAAAGGTAAACCCGGTGATGGCCGAATCGCTAATGATGGTGTGCGCACAAGTGATCGGCAACGACGTGACAATCACTTGGGCGGGCGCGAACGGAAACTTCGAGCTGAACGTGATGATGCCGGTGATGGCGCACGACATCCTGGAATCCATCCGGTTGCTGGCGAACGTGGTGGATATCTTCACTGAAAAATGCGTACGAGGCATCTTGGCGAACGAAGAACGCTGCCGCGAGCTGGTGGAGCTTTCGATGGCAGTGGTGACCAGCCTCTCGCCAAAGATCGGTTACGATCGCGCCGCGGAAATTGCCAAGGAGAGCGCCAAGACCGGACGAACGGTTCGCGAGATTGCACGGGCGAAAAAAATCCTGCCCGAAGACGAGCTCAAGCGCGCACTGGACCCGATCAAAATGACAGAGCCGGGCAGAACCGGCGGGGAGTGATCACTTCGTGGTTGCCAAACTCGAAGGGCTGCAGTTTTCGGGCGGCGCGAACATCGCGATCAAGTGTCCGAGCCACACGTACGAGCAGACCGTTGCGTTTTATCGGGACACGCTCGGACTGCCTTTGATCGAGGAGGAAAAGGACGGCTGCATTTTTCAGTTCGGCCCGAACCGGCTTTGGATCGATAGCGTGCCGAACCTGGGTCATCCGGATATCTGGCTCGAGCTGGAGACGAACGACACCGAAGCGGCTGCGTCATTTTTGAAAGTTCACGGCGTCCCACGCCGCGACGAAGTCGAGCAGTTGCGCGAAGATTTCAACGGCTTCTTCATCTCCGCGCCGAATGGTGTAATCCATCTTGTCGTGGGACCGGAGGAAGTCTGACAGAGGGTGAAACGTTAAAAGAGTTACAAAGTTACAAAGCTGCGGAATGTTCGCTTTGTAACGATGTAACCTTCTATCCAATTGCTCCCGCGGCATTGCCGCGCCAACGTCCGACCCATGTGCTCCAGCCGTAAAATCCCAGCGGATCCAACAAACCTTCCGCCACTAATGCATCCACGTCCGCGCGGCTTGGCGTGATCTTTTCGTTGGAGTCGGTGCCGTATATGTCGTCGATTACCATCCAGCATCCCTCGGAAAACTTGTCGAGGTAAGAGTCGATGTCTCTGCGTTTAGCCGCATCGGCATCGAGGATTAACAACCCGACTTGATCCGAACCGAGTGCTTGATGGACAGCCGCCATCGTTTCCGGCCTAAATGACTGTCCCTTGACCAATGTGACCATGTTCGCCACACGCTCCTTGGTGAGATTGCGTTGTAAGTCGCGCAAGATGTTGCGAGTGCCGAGCCGTTTGTGTTTCACGCTGCCGCCGGGTTCGATTGAAATCAGCTTCTTCTTCTGAGCTGAATCGCGAATGCCGAACGCAGCGGCAATCGTTGCTCCTCCAACAAACGCGCCGATCTCGAGAATTGCGCCGGAGCAAAGTTTCGCGAAGTGATAAATCAAAATCAGCACGTCCAAATGGAACATTGAATATTTGTCGCGGATCGTCATTAGTTCCGAATGAATTGGCTCGTGGCGATACGCCATCAGCCTGTGCATTAGATCCAGGCACTCGTCATAGCTAGCGGCCTGCGTGATGGGCTTTCCAGGGTTCACGGCTTCCGTTTGCTGTGAGGACTTCGGGATGCCGCGGGGGAGGGCGCCGGCGAGGGCCGCGAACCAGCCGACGCCGTTGCCGCCGGGCTGGAAACGTGAAATGCGAAGGTTGGCGACGGCGAGGGCGAAGGTGTTCCCGACGCAGTTGACGAAGGAGACGGCGAGGGACTCGGGGTCGGGCTGGGAGTGGGGGAAGGGATAATGTTTTCCCAACGATGCAACGGCACGCTCGCGCCCCCGATTTCTTTTAGCAGCGTTTCGCTACGCGCGTGGATTTTGTCCAAGTCAGGAGGACCAAATGGCTTTTCGGCCGTTCCGGGAAAAATGAGATAAGTCACCTTGAGATCGCTCACCGGACGGTTGTACGCCGTTGCAAGGTTGTTAAGTTCTTTTGCGATGCGGAGCGACGCCTCGCCAACTTTGTCATTGGGACCGACGTCTCCGACGATAACAGGGTAAATCGCATCGCCGAAAACCACGAGCGCGTAATCGCCCACCTTTACCGGATCGGGGCCACGGGTAAACGTGCCCGGCACCACGATGAACGGATCGGTCGCGCCGATCAGGAAACTAAACTTTTTCAGCGTGCCGACCTCGGCGCGCAATTCCGCGATTGCGTTGCGCAGCTCGCGTTTGCGTGCGGGCGCGGTGCTTGCCAGCGCGTACTCATCTTCTGCGCGTTTCAATCGCTGTTCGGTCCCTGCGAGATACGGGTTGGGCGCGTCCGTTTTCTTTTCCCAACGATAGCTGGTCGCTGGTTTGAAATTTGCCGGCGCACCGGTCCCGGCAGGCAAGCGATCGGAATCGGAGCCATCGGCGTCGACGTCCATGTCCGCCTGAAGCAGGAGCGCCTTTCGATGAGTTTCGGGATGCTGAAGTTGTAGAACGGTCTGGCAGTCGAAAAAGTTGTGTCGCGACAAGAGCAAATCGAGACGGCCGAGGTTCTCGCGCAGCATTCTGACTTTTGCGTCGTAAAGTTGCGGGAATAGCGGCGAAACCGAATCAGCTGACAGCATCGAGGTCAAACCGGGTAAAAGCGTTGGCAGTTGGGGACTGATTTTCGCCAGTTCCTCCATTGTCTTGTTCGGCGAAGGCAGGTGCGCCGACAGCTTGAGATCCAGCACGTAACTCTCGGGTTGGGTGCGCTCGGTTGCAGCGTCAGCCCCGGGAACTGTCTCGACCGTGGAGTGAAGCGTGATCCCGTTAAACAGTTTTGCCGTATCCAACTTTCCCGTGATCACAGGCGGTCGGGTTGCCGTCGGCTCCGGCGTGGGAGTTCCTGATATCTCAATGGGCGCGAAGCGTTGCAATCGCTCGAGGGAGATCCAGCGATAGACAATCGCGGCGAAAATCGCGGCGAACAAAACCAGAACCAGCCGCCGCCACGTCCGAAGGCGAATTTTTCCCACGCGACTACTTTCTTACCCAGGCGATGATGGCTGCGATAATTCCGATCACACTTAGGAC
>DATFXC010000153.1:0-17981 GCA_035258625.1 Candidatus Udaeobacter sp.
GCGCGGCGCATTGCTCTTAATTGAACCTGATTTCCTTCCGGTCAGCGTTGCTGAGCCGCCCGAGGTGCGCGCGTTCTGGGATGGCTGGCTTGCATGGGCGCGTGGACGCGGAATTGATTACAAGATCGGACGTACGCTTGCGCCTCGACTGGCGTCACTTGGTTTAAGAGAAATCGGTGGCACAGCGGAAACCGCGGTTTACAACGGTCGATCGTCGTGGGCAGATTATTGGGTCCAAACAATTACCGAACTCCGCGCTGACCTGATCAGTTCCGGTAAAGTTGATGAAGCGCTAGTCGATACGTTTTTGGCGCATTGCGCCGACCCCAACTGGTGGACTCAGACGATCGCTTTTACCGCAGTTCACGGCCGCACTCCCGCTGCGTAGATAGACGCCTCGCTGGCGTTCGGTTGTGATTTTGCGTCGATCAAGTAACTTCGGCGGTGCAACGTTTTCGAGCGTTTACGCTAATCGAAATTTCGCTCAGTATTTTTATATTGCTGCTGCTGCTTGTACTGGCGGTGCCGAGTCTAAGTGGGGTGATCGCAAACAAGCGGTTGAAGCAATCACTCGATGGCTTCAACCAGCTTGTGCGCCAGGCGCAGGAGCGAAGTGTGACTGAGCGTCGGCCGTATCTGATTGTCTGCAGCAAAAACAGTGTCTTGTTGCGGCCGGAAGTTTTCGCAGAAGACGAAGAAGCCAAACCCACCGCGGTGTTTCGTCTGGCCAGGGGGAGCTGGCTGAAACTCTCACTGCCGGCAGCATTGACGAGCAAACCTCCGGCTGAGTGGATATTCTGGCCGTCGGGAGCTTGCGAACCGGCGACTGTGCAGTTCGGAGGCCCCGCTGGTTTCTGGGCGGCCAATTACTCGCCCCTGACGGCACAGCCCGAGGTTACGCAGTATGCAACGAGGTAGTGAACGTTTGAGGGGTTTATGGGTCAAACGGTTGAAGCGGGCAAAGCGAACCCGTTTAAACGCCTTAGGACTTCGACGCTTTGACGCCTTTGCCTTGTACGAGGTTCTGCTGGGCGTGGCGGTTTTTGCAGTGGGCGTTATCGCGCTTGGACGGATGGTCGAGAATTGTCTCAATGCGAGCACGATCAGCGCGGAAGAAAGCGCTGTGCGGCAGATTTTGTCCGATCACATGGCGGAAATTCAAGCCGCGCCGGTTGTGCCGGATGCTGGAAAGGAATTCAAGGTCACCAGCAGTTACGGCATGGTAAAATTAGTTCAGAAAAGCGCCCCCGCGGGTTTGACCGAGCCGGGTAACACACTCCTAAGTGGGATAAGCCTTGTGACGTTGACTGCTTACTGGCAGCGCGGCGGCGTCCCGCGGTCGAAGCAGATTCAGTTTTATGTTTATCGCTCCGGATAACGATAACGCGATGCTGAATGGAAATAGGGACGCCGTGCGGCGGTGTCCGCACGGCGCAGCGCGATGTTCCTATCCTAACGGTTTCACATTGCTCGAGATCATGCTGGCTGTGGGAATCTTGGGATTGATGTCGGTGGCGATTTTTCGCTTTGTGCAAGCGAACATCACCGCATTGTATGTCTCATCGAACACGGCTGCCGCGGACGCGCAATATGACGGGTTGCGTGACCTGCTCACTGCGGAGTGGCAAGGCTTGAGTCCGCTCCGAGCCAACATGGTTGGAGAGCCGTTCAAGTTGGGCGATCGCGAGCGCGACGAAATAAAGTGGAATTGTAGCACGGGCCCCGGGCTGCTCACACGGTATGCGCTGGGCGACTTTACCGTTGGGCTTCGGTTGCAACCGGATGACGAAAAGAGCGACCGGCTTGATCTTGGTTTTTTGCGAAAACCGAGGAATTCCGATATTGGAGAGGGACGCGAAACCTGGGTGCCATTGATCAAAAATGTGACCAGCCTCGAAATCAGCTACTTCAATCCGGGCTTGAATACTTGGGTGCCGCGATGGCCAGGGCGCGACTTGCCCTGGCTTATCAAGGTTAAAGTGGGACGCACCGATGCGGCCGTGCCATGGGAAGCAATTATCCCCCTGAAACGAACACCGTATTAAGCAATGTCGATCGTATGAAGCGGCCATTTGCAAGTTTGAAATCAGATGCGGGCGCTGCGCTGCTGTTGGCCCTTTGGGCGTTATTCTTGCTCAGCGCAATGGTGGTCGCATGGGCGCTTAACATCAATTCGCGCCTCGCTTTTTCCAGCAATGCAAACCGTGTGTTCGAAGCTCAAGCAATGGCGTCTTCGGGAGCCAACGTCGCCTTGAGTCGGGAGATCTCGCCTAGCTCGCCAAATTTGCACAGGCAAATGCGCGACGGGGAAAGCTACGACGTGCAGATCACAGGTGAATGTGGTCGTTTAAACGTGAACTTCCTGACCCAGGGGGAGGACCCGAACAGGCTGCGAATTCTTCGCCAATATCTCAACCTCAAAGGCATCGACATAAATGACCTCGACGTGATGATGGATTCTCTGCTCGATTGGGTATCGCCAAACAAAGGACTTCAGCATATGAGCGCATGTCCGGAGACCGACGAATACCATCCCGCACACGCGCCGCTGACTTCGGTGGATGAGCTTAAGAAAATCTGTGGATGGGCTGAATTCACTTCTAAACCCGGCTGGAACGAAGATTTTACCGTTGTTGGCACGTGTGGTGCCATTGATCTCGCCTATGCCTCGCGCGACGTGTTACGCGCTCTGGGAATACCAGACGATTTTGTCGATAGGTTTCTGCAATTGCGCCAGGGTCCGGATGGAATCGATGGAACAGCCGACGACGGCCAGATGGATCAACAAACGGCATTTGCTAATCTTGGCCTCAAGACCGCTCAGTTGCAGTTGGCTGGAATTCAAAGCCTGGTCGTCTTCAAAAGTCCCAACGCTGTTTTCCGCATCGTGAGCGCGGGAAAATCGAGCGGTGTTACGCGCTCGGTGGAGATGGTAGTGCAAAAACAAGTGCTAGGAATTGGTCATCCTCAAGTACTCAGCTGGAAGGAGCTTTAATATCGAGCCTGGAATGCCATCTATTTTCATAATTCCAGCTGCACACGGCTGGAATTTTCTTCGCTCGGCTGAGCAAAACGGCTCTTGGACTGTGCGCAAACTGCAAACGTTGGAAGAAGCAGTGCCGCTGCTTGCTGCGACTGATGATTTCGTACTGGGGCTGCCCGTTTCAGCCGTGCTCGCCCAGCGGTTTCGTCTGCCGAGCGTCGATCCGACGGAGTTTCCGGAAATGATTCGCATCCAGGTCGAGAAGCTGCTGCCGTTCGCGGCCGATGAAGTGACAACCGATTTTGAACTGATCGAACAAAACGAGAGTGAGAGTGTGGTTTCAGCCGTCGCAATTAGAAACGAGCAACTTGCCGAAGTGGCTGCGCCGCTATTGGAGCACGGTTACATTCCACGCCAGGTCACTGTGTATGCGGCCCAGCGCGCCAGCACTTATGCGCCCAAGGGCAATGCTCTTCTAATTTATCCGGAAGGCGAAATGCTTGTCTACGCCATGACCGAGAACGGCAAGCTCAGCCTTGCGCGGGCAATCGAACGCAACGGCGATCAGCTGCAACTGGAACTGCCACAATTGCGATTGAGCGCCGAGCTGCAAGGCATAGATGCTTCCTCACCCAATGTGTTGCTGGACGAAACCTGCTACGAGTTGCGCGAGACGGTTGAGGGAATTCTGACCAGCTCCACCGAGATCGTCGGCATCGAACTGCCTCCCGCGCCGGTTAAACTGAATCTTTTGCCGGAAAGCTGGCGCCGCCGCCGCGTTCAGCTGACGCGGCAGGTAGAGTGGCAAAAACGGCTTGTCTGGATAGGTGGCGCTTACGTCGGAATTGTCGTTCTGTTGTTTGCTTACCTCGCACTGTTGCGGTTTCAGATAGGACAACTTGACCGTCGCATTGCGCACGACGCCCCTGGGACTGAGTTCGTGCGCGCGACGGAAGCAAGGTGGAAAGCGCTGGCGCCGGCAATTGATCCGCATTATTACCCGGTCGAAATCCTGCAGCATCTTTTCGAAAGCCTGCCGTCTGCCGATGTGCGCATAACTGCGTATAACCAATCTGCGCGACAGATTTCTGTCGATGGCGAAGCGAACACAGCAGCCCTGGCTTACAATTTCATCGATAAGATCAAGAAGAACCCGGATTTACGAACCTTTCAATTTGATATGGCTGCGCCGCGAATTTTGCCTAACAACCACGCGCAGTTTCGATTGGAAGGAAAACCAAAATGATCCCGGCGTGGTACCAACGAATGAATCCGCGTGAGCGTGTGCTCTCGTTGATTGTGGCCGGAACGGTGTTCGTGCTGCTCAATCTTTGGATTTTAAGTTCGGTCCTGGGCGCAGTCGGCAGCGCGCAAAAGGAGCTGGCGACCCGCAGGAGCAAGCTGGCGGAGCAAGCTCTCTACGTGAAGGAGCGCGACATCTGGACGAAACGCGACGATTGGATCGGGCAACATCAGCCGGTACTCACGAATCCCGCCGAAGCCTCCGCTTTGCTCGATCAGCTCAGGGAAGTCGCCGGCAAGTATAATATTTTGGTTGAAAATCCAGCGATCGGAACAGGCGAGACCACCCCGTATCATCAGACGGTTTTCGCTTCCGTGGAAACGAAGAGTCCATGGCCGCCCCTGGTACATTTTCTTTACGACGTGCAACACCCGGAGTCATTCGTCGTTTTCGATAATGTCAATCTGGCGATTGATGGCAACGATCCGACGGTGATGCGAGGCAAGTTTAAAATCGCCCGCTGGTTTGCGCCGGCGCAAAAGGCAAAGTAAATAATACGGCGCTGTCATGTTGAGCGAAGCGAAGCATCTCTGGTTTACGCCATGTGTGAGACACATCTGAAATTGATCCGAGATTCTCTTCCCGCAAAGCGCGGGATCAGAATGACAGTATGGAGGTAGCTGGTATGAAATATTCTCTCACATTCGCATCGATTCTCGGTCTGTTCGGAGCAGCCTTCAGTCAAGCCGAGGATGTTCTTCCGCCGCAGTATAACTTCGAGCGCTACTCAAAAATGGTGGATCAATCGCCGTTCGCAGTTGCGTCTGCCGTAGCTCTACCTGCTGCGACACCCGACTTCGCAAAAGACCTTTACATCGCGAACGCCGCGCGGTCGCAGGACGGCGATCTGGTGACGATTTCTTCTACCTCAGACCACAACTTCAAAAAATATCTTACCACAAAAGAGACGGTGGACGGGTACAGTGTCGCCAACATCGAATGGTCGGACAAAGTGGGCGGGACCAAAGTGACAATCAGCAAGGATGGAAATTTTGCGACTCTCACTTTCAATCAGGCGCTGCTCTCGCAACCGTCGCCGGGCGGAGGTGTTGCGGCCCGACCGCTCCCGGCCCCTGCCGCTCCATTTCCAAACCCCGCCGGTGTGCAGAAAGCGAATTCAGCGAATTCACCGAAATTGCCAGCCAACGTGCCGCCGGAATTGCAACAATTCCAACAGCTGATTCAATCTCGGGACTCGATTCCTTCTCGGGACTCAAATCAGACGCGTACGCGTGGCATGATTCCACGGAGTCCAAGAACGTCGAAGGGAGCCGCCAGCGCTGACGGCAAGCGCTAGGGCTGCAGCCACTGCCCTGCGGGCCTTCTCATTAGGACAAACTTAAACGTGCACCGGCCACAGGGCCGATGGCTACAACATGTCTTGAAATGCTAGCCACCGCCCCAATCGTCGTCTGAGGTATCAGCCTGCCGATCGGGTCCTGCGGAATACAAATCGTAACCGCCCGGATTTTTGAGACCAGGGTTGCGATAAATATAACCGTTTCCCCATGGATCTGTTGGCAGTTCCTTGAACAACTGATACCAGCGAGTGGGCCGGGGATCGTTTTGCGGTTGAGTCACCAGCGCCTGCAGTCCTTGCTCAGTCGTTGGGAAAAAGCCGTTCATGCTCTCGTAAAGTTGCAACTGTGTTTTAATCGCCTGGACGTCGGCTTGAACGCGCATGCTTTTGGCGATGGCAGTCGTGTTGCCAAGTTTTGAAATCGCTACTCCCAGTATGATTACGATGATGCTGACGACGAGCATGATCTCCAGTAGCGTGAAGCCCTGTTGTTTAATTTTTGTTCTCATCTCAATTAACGGGGGACCCTCCATCCCGCTGCGCGACTACAGTAGCTTGGTCTGCAATAATTGCTAGTGGCCGGTGCGCAGAAGATAATCCGACTTATCCCAGATGTACTTCAACTGAACCTGCGTGGCGCGGATTGCGGAAGCTCCGGTGCCGGCTCCGTTCGTCACAACCAGATCGTTCGTACCCACTTTCAACACGGTGGCCGGCACAATTTTCTGAGCGCGCAGCCATCCGGTGTAATTGAAGTGCATATCAGTCGTGAGCGGTTCAGATTCGCCGCGATAGCCAGGGTCAGCAAGGTCCGGCAGCATGAGTGACGCGGGCCCGGTGTCCTGACCGTTAAGGAAAACTTCAGGCGGCGCGTCGATCCGCGGGTTTGCAATTTCAAAGGTCAACAGCGCAGTCAGTGGTTGCGCTTCAATGGGAAATTGGAACACCGCGCTTTGTTGAGTCTGCGCATCAATCTGAATTGCCTCCGAGGCGAGAGTGGCAGTCACCGTTCCGAAGTTCTCGACGTCTTCCGGCGGCGGGTGCAGCGCCGGGACCGCTGAGAACGGCTCGGGAATCACGTCTCGATGTTCGGCATTCACCGGATGCACCACCTCACTGGCGGTCATCCAATCGAGATACGCTGCGCGAATTGTCTTTCCGTCGCCGGGCACTTCGATATCGATCGCAGAGGCACCGGTCATCGGAATAATGAGGGAGTCCGAACTGGGCAGATTCATTCCAGCGCCTAGCGTACCCGAGCGCAAAATGTGGCTGCCGGATTCGTCCCACGCCACCAATTCAGGCTGCTGATTCGGTTTGTCGTCGAAGAACAATCGGAAGAAAAGGATTTGATAATCCGGCCCGGGTTGCGTAACGCGAATACGAAAAACACTCTTGGAGGCGCTACCGCCTTCAGTGAGTTCGCCAGGCAGAAGGGTGAGTGCTTCGACCCAGGCAGGCGCATCTTGCGTCTTGGAATTTCGCGACCTGGTTTGGCGCAGATCGAGCCAGGCGCTCGACGGGAGGGGACGTGCAATCGCTTCAGCCGGAGCGGGCAGAGCATCGGTCAAAGCTTCCTGCGCGGATACGCGGCAGACTGTAGCTAAAAAAATCGCAAACGCAGCCCGGGGTAACATTAAGTGCGCGAGATTATTCACACCGAAGCTGCTTTGCAAGCTCGCAATTTTTTTAATGCGGTCTGAATTGCAGGCTACGCGTCATTTCGAAAACCGCCGTCAGGATGCTGAATACAACTAAGCCGACCAGAACCGCGATGACTACGATGATGATCGGCGGAATCAATTGCGAGATCACGCCGACGGATCGGTCAAGTTCGCGCTCATACACATCGGCGATCGCTTGCATCGTTTCGGCGAAATGCCCGGTTTGTTCGCCGACGGCCATCATGTCCGTAAACAAATCGGGAAAAAGCTTCTGCTGTTGCAACGCGGCAGAGAGCGTCGCGCCGTCGATGACCGCCTTGCGCACCTCGCCGAGTTTCATTTCGAGAAAACGGTTGCCCGCAATTTCAGTCACCAGATCCAATGAACGCAGCAGAGGAACGCCGTTTTCCATCAACGTCCCCAGCGTGCGTGCAAATTGCGCGTAATACCGGTGGCGAATCACTCGTCCGTAACCGGGGATCAGCAACCGGAACCGGTCCCAACCGATGCGCCCTTCCTGAGTGCGGACAACGGCACGGAACCCAAGGATCGCGCCAATCACGATCAGCGCGCAGACCCACCAATAGCTCGTGATCGCATGATGAAACTGCAACAAAATCCGCGTCGGCAATGGAAGCGCGCCGCCGGTTTGCGCCATAAACCCGGTCAACTGCGGCACCATGAAGGTTATGAAAATCGTAACGAGAATGGCGCCCACCAGTGCAAGAAACGCCGGATAAATCAGCGCCTGTTGCACACGATCACGCAGTTCTTTTGCCTGCGTCAGATGTTTCACCAGCCGCAGCAGAATTTGTGGTAGCGCACCGCTCGCCTCGCCCGCAGCGACGAGGTTCACGTACAGCGGCGGGAAGATTCGCGGCATCTCGCTGAGGGCCTGCGAAAAACTGCGGCCATCGATCAGCGCCTGATGCAGCGTGTGCGTCATCTGCTGAACCCGCGGCTGTTTCAAGCGTTTCTCCAAAACCGACAGCCCCTCGTCCAGCGTCATCCCGGCTTGAAGCAAATGCGCGAGCTGCTCTGTGAAAATGAGCAGTTGGCCATGTGGAATTTTCAGGTTCCGCGCTGGCGTAGCGACATCAGGCGAGCCCAGTAGTCGCAATTTTCTTTGTGCCGGCGGCGGCGCACCCGGCTTTGTTCCTGCCGGTTTCGCCGCGTCGACCATCTCGATTCGGATGGGAATGCACTGTTGCGATTCAATTTGCCGAATCGCAACGGCGCGATCTGCACAGTCGAGCACCCCTTCAACCAAACCGCCCTGCGCGTTGCGCGCGCGATAAGTAAACTGTGGCATCGGCGTGCAAAAATAATCGGAAACCTTGAATCGCAAAACTGAATCTAGGTGGAACGCGTTGTCCTCAACGCGTTGGCATAATTACGGGGACGCAAAAATTTTCTTGCCAGCCTTTCGGGTTTTGGTAAGACCGCACGACATGAAATGTGCAGCAGCGATCACACTCGTTTCCGTTGCGCTGATTTCGCAGGCATTCGCCGTCCTACGACCGCTTTTCCCCGCGAAATCCTCGCCGCCTTTTAACGGCGGAGCAATCATCACCGGAGACGATTGGATCCGATACCTCCCGCGGCAAGTGCCTGGTACAGCGCGAACGTAAGCGGTGTATTAGCCGCAACGCGCAGGCCGTCGCCTGCGCCACAGGAGCGTTCTCACCCTGCGGCCGAAAATTTCTCTGGTTGATGCTTGCGGAGCCGCGTGCGTGCTGCGTACGGGCGAAGCTCTTCGAGGTGCTGTCGCAGGTAATTGAGCAGGTGCCTTCTGCGTTCCGAGCCACGCGATGCCGCGCGAGCACCACAGGCAGTCGCCGGCGGCAACAACTGGCTGTCCACATCCGAAACCCGGTCGTATATGGCATGCCAGCGTTTCTTCACAGTCCAGGTAGAAAGATCCAGAGATGCCGCCAGCTGCTCGCAGGTTTCTCCCATCAATGCTCGTTGCAGTAGAACTCGCTGCGACCGGCTAAAGTGGAATCTTGGCGCGGTATAAACGAAGAGACTGGCGATGTTGCCGCCGGAATGCGCGAGCGCCTCTTCTCGCATTAGCCCGACGAGCAGCGGCCGCCCCAAAGAACTTCGTTCGGAAAGACCGTTTCCTCGAGAGTAACTAGAATAGTCGCGTCTGAGGCGGGCTCCGGCATCAAGCATCCATTGTGATCTTTCCAATCCGATCGGCTCAGCAAGAAATTCCTTAATGCGATAGCCGCGCAGCGCGAGATGAAGCGCTTCGCCCTGTTTTTCGAGTATTGCCAAAAATTGTTCAGGAGAAAATCCATCTCGCGTCCACCCTTCGCAAAACATCACCACATTGAGTCCGTCCCCAGCATTGGCCCGAGCAATCTGCTCGCGATCTAGCACTGGCAAGTGCCCCGACCAATATCGTCGCGCCAATTCAACGCTGAGATACGGAGGGAGCGTTGATCGCGCTTGTGCGCAGAATTCGTCCGCTACAAACATGAATGCATTGAACGAAACAACTCGCGAACCCACTGGCCTGGCGCGGTTCTCGACGAGAAAAATCTGCATTGCCCCGTTTGAAAGCAACGCGCGCCACATTTTTGGCAAGAGACGTCTGCTCGTTTTTGCATACGGAATGGGCAGGGATTCATGGAGGGCGAGGCAATTTGCAAGGTCGCGCAGATCGCCCTTCCGCGCGATCAGATTAATTCGATCTCGGATGCTCGTTCCCTGATCACAAGCTAGGCACTCCAAACGACTCAGCGTTTTCATTAGGGAATTTATCGGATGCAATCATCTAAAATTGCCTTAAGGATACAAGCAAATTGTTGGCTTTTGCCCAGCGAAAGCGGTGTTTTGCGATTTTAACGGTGTGCACTTTTAGGGGTCTAGACGCGCCATGACCCTCACTAGATTATAAGAAAAACGCTACAATCATAAGTTTGCGTGTTATGGCAGGGACACAAAGGATAGACAAACTCGCTGCTCAATCGGCTTTCGTATTTAGAGGTAACGTAGTGAAGCTCAAGGCTGCGACGATCCAAGACATCCCGACCGCCAACACGGCCGCGGTCCAAGAAACTTTCCCAGGCGAGGAAGCGGATTAGACGGAATAATTCCGCGAAAAATATTACGAAAGAATTCGATCCTTATCTCGTTAGGCGACTTTCGCATATACCCCGTTAAATAAAATAACCAACCAAAGGAAGAACAATGAAAACAAGACGAAACCTGAACCTGAACAACCGACCGGACACGGTCTCTGGCCTTTTCCATAGCTGCATGTTCCCATGCTTCATTATCCCATCCAGGGTGCTGGAGCGCCTTTCGCGCGATCGGAAACTGTCGGCCGCGGCGCGCAAGGCCTTTGCTAACGCAGCGCGGTTCGAGAAGGAATGGCGGGAAGTTCGCGAGGCAAGAACCAGGCTCACGGTGGCGGCGCAAAAACTTCTTCCGAGCCAATTGGCTGCAGCCCCGTTCGGTCCGCCCGCGATCACGGTTTTCAATTGCAATCACGGCAGTACGCTGCCGGGCACCTTGGTGCCCAAACCAAAAACTTCGTCCGATGCGACAGCCAAGCAGGCGTTCGTGGAGACGACAGGTGTCGCCAAGTTTTACAAAAAACTGTTCGGCCGAAACTCGATCGACAACGCCGGGATGGCGCTGAGATCCTCGATCCACTTCAGTGTCCAATACAACAACGCATTCTGGAACGGCAGCCAGATGACCTACGGTGACGGCGACGGCAACATCTTCATCGATTTCACGAAGGGCAACGACGTTATTGGCCATGAGCTCACCCACGGCGTGACGCAGTACAGCCTCGGCCTCTCCTACTCGAACCAGCCGGGGGGCCTCAACGAGAGCATGTCGGATGTGTTCGGCTCGATGTTTCGCCAATGGCAAGCCAAACAGAATGTGACCAACGCCGATTGGCTGATCGGCAAGGATATTATGGGGCCGGGCGCGCTCGCCCGCGGCTTTACCTGCCTTCGCGACATGTCGAATCCGGCCGCGGCACATTGCCTGGCGCCGCAACCAACGAAATTCTCCCAGTACCATGACGGCATGGATCCGCACGAAAGCAGCGGCATTCCGAATTTCGCCTTTTATAAGGCGGCCATGGCAATCGGGGGCAAAAGCTGGAAGAAGGCCGGCATGATCTGGTACCAGGCCTTGACCGGGTCTGGGCCGAATCCTAACATGAAGATGGGCGCGTTCGCCAATCGGACACGCTTGCTGGCAGGCAGCCTGTTTCCGTCTGAGCCCGCCGTAAAAACGGCCGTCGACAACGCTTGGACGGCGGTGGGTCTGTAAGATCAGAGGCGATGATATGTCAAAACTTCACGTGGAACGAATCGGTGGTTTGGCGGGCTTCGGCGGGGCCCGCTCTCACCTCCGCAGCCGCGGCGAAGTCGACCTCGAAACGCTCTCCGCCGAGGACCAGCGAGCGGTGGAATCGCTGTTCCAGTCACGCGGCAGCGCAGAGCCGTCGCAGGTGCGCGATGGGTTTGTTTACCGAATCGCACGAACCACTCCCGGGGGCGTTGAAACCATCGAAGTACCGGAAGATGTCGTTCCCGCGGCTATCCGGCAATGCGTGAAGGACGAAATCGTATAGTTCGGGTCCCCCTTTTTTGCCGCAGGAAGCGTAGGTTTGACTGGTAAGGCTGCGGCTTTGCGCGCCTATTGGAGGCACTGCCTCGCCGTCTAGCGGGTGATCGTGTGAGATCGCCTGCGACACTTGAGCGTATCTGATTGCATTTTCGCTCGACTAATTCGTATGTGCTTGATAAAAGCGGCATACAACCGGTTGGTAAACAATCGCAGCGATGAAAAGGATTGTTTTGATTGGCGTTGTCGCACTAATCGCATTGGGCATCTATTCGGTCTTTATACGGCCTCACCTGCGCCGTGCTCCTCCTGGTGTTTATTTTACCCTAATACATCTACCTGTGCGGAGCGGGTTCGGGCTTGCGGGCGTCGAGCCGGGAACGCGAGTTGTCTGCGTCAGAGATGAGGGAGCGGTGCTCCTTGTACAAGTGGAAAACCTCGAGTTTGAAGCAAAACGGCAATACCTCACGAACGACCTTGACGTTGCAGATCTCGCAGTTAGGAACGACGCCGAGGCGCAAGAAGCCGTAGCGTCTTATATCGCACAGCAGCAGCAAGCGATTGACGAGCGAGAGGCCAGGCGGAAGATGCAGGCTTCAGGCCGACGCTAGAATCGTTGGAATCCACGTATCACAAGCACGTAAAAAACTGTGCGGCGAACGAGTGAGCCTAAATCTACCACTCGCTGAATTCGCCCTTGTGTTCATGCGTGTCGATCACGTTGCCGGATTCATCGTAAACGCCAATCACGGCATCCGCTTTCGATTCGTCTCAATACGGCGACTCGTAGACGTAATTTCCGACTGCGATCAACGAATCGGCCAATCCCGCTTTGTACGCAATCGCTTTTAACGTCTTTCCCTTCGGCCCGAAGCAGAACGAGACTTTCCCGCTCGCCGCTTCTATTTGCGTGCCGTTACCTGACGATCCGCCAGTCGGTGTAGAACCGTCGAGCGTGTAGCGCAAATAAGCCCCCGCTGTCGCCGTCGCTATTGTGACCCTGACGGAGGTTATTTTACCGCTCGCGTTTGAGGGAGTCAGCGTTGGCTTCGCGCACTGCGTGCCTGCCATACCTTTCGTGTTGACGCAAGCTTGTGGAATCGTCATCGCGATGATCACGGCTGGTGCTGCCAACGAAGGGGTGACTTTCTCCATAAAATCGTTTGTACCGGGGAGCGCCGAGGTGAAGCGAGAAAAACTTGACCACTCTTTGAAATCGCCCTTGTGCTCGTGCGTTTCGAGCCTTTTTCGATTGCTTCGTATTAGACTGCTGATCTCGCGAGCTGACCCAAGCATCGCGTTTAGCACTATCCCGTGTCTTGAAGACCGCGCATCAGGTCGAGCGATGAGAGCGAATCCGAGCGCAATCAAGCGCAATGGACAATTGCCATTATCTCCGCCCCGTGGCCGCAGTGTGTGAGTGGAATAAAAGTAGGGACGCGCCGGGAAAGGAAGTTTCAAAACCGACGCGCCCCATTCCCCCTGAGTTTCAAATTATCGACTCGCAAGCCCACAATCAAAGGACCTAAAGGTAACGCTGTGGTTACCTTTCGCTGCGCTCAACGGATTAGGGCCAGGACTGGCGACATCACTGACGCGTAAGCCACGCAATTTCCGCGTAACCCACGGCGAGATTATACGCACTATATGAGTGTACGGTTAGAGAAGAGTTTCTAAAATGCAAAACAAACAAGACACAGAAAAGAAGAGCAAAAAGCGGTTCAAACTCGCAGTCCGAGACCTGCAGCCATCGAAGGATGTCAAAGGCGGGCTGATCGGGGGCCTTGCGCAGCGCAAAGAGTGAAAGCGAGCGGGGGAATCGCGATCAAATCTAAACATTTAACATTGTAGCGATCAGCCTCGGTGCAGCGTTTGCATTGTGACTCGACCTAGTTCGGCGAATTTCCCCGTGAGCTACATTCGTAGGGATAATACCCATGTCCGTAATAGGGATAGCCGTAGCAGGCGCCCGGCCCTGTCCCGATTCCCAGAATTCCGGGAATTCCAATGAAGATCTGAGCGTCAGAACGCTGTGCGGGAACAAAACACAAATGAAAAAGCTTGTCTTAATCGGATTGGTTGCAGGTGGATTGGTCTTCTCTACTCGTTGGTTGTTTTGCGAGGCTCGGAGAATGCGCCGCGCCCTCGCTAATTGAAGCGGATGCGGACGGTCCCGCGGTTTCCAAAAGGCCCAAAAAACCGGAGAAGCTGCCGCGCTGATCGTAAACAGGGATGACGGGCCGAACGCCGACAGCCGTCACTGTTCTTCTATTAGTTTTTTGCCTGCACCAGAGACCAACGATCTGTTTCAATGATCGGTGCTTCCTCGAATTCGTCCTGCTCTCCGAAGAGGATCTGCGAACGCGTTGAAGGTCTTTGATTCGAGCTTCCTGCTCTTTGATTCGAGCTTCAATCTCTTGGAACTCCGCCTCTAGAGCATCCGTCTGTTCACGAAGCGAAGCCAACTGATTGCGAAACGCCCCTGACAGATCACCGCGACCAATCGATTCATCCAGTCGGCCGATCAATTTACTCAGTGTCCTCAACCCCCCTCTTTTCCAGGCACCGATGCAGTCTGTTACCAAATTCTCATAACTGTGCTCATTCGCAAATTTGGGCACTTACTCTCTAGGGGCGCGCCCAGCGAGGTTGAAAAAGCTGATCATGGCTCTTTAAACTCGCCCTAGTGCTCGTGCGTTTCGATCACGGCGCCAGCGTGCATCGCAACTCTGTGATTCGTGCTTATGACGAAACCGGCAACATGATCGAGATCTCAGCGCCTTCTCGAGCCGGTTCGACGTCCAAAGACTTTCCGCTCTTTCGCACAAGTGCGCGAGCGCATTCTGCCATTTTGTCTACCATCTGATCATCATGACTAGGGTCGTGATGGAAAAGCAGGAGCTTGTGCACATCGGCATCAAGCGCCAGCGAAACTACGCTGCTGAGCGAACTATGGCCCCAGCCGATGTGCTTGGCGTACTCGTCGTCCGTATATTGGGCATCTAGGATCGCGACATCGCAGTCTTGAAGAAACTCAACCATCTTCGCACGCTCGACAGCAGCAAAATCTCGCGCCTCATGCTCGCTGATTCCATCACGCGAAGCCAATTGCAGCTTCAGCTGTTCATAGGGTTCATTATCAGGAAAGAACGCGATTGATCCCGAGCTTGTAAAGAGACGATAACCTACGCAAATCCCTGGATGATTAGCAAACTTTGACTGGACCTGGACCTTGCCAATTTGAAACTCCATCTCCCTGAGTTCTTCAATCGCCAGATGGCTCGGAAGCTCGCGTAAGCTCACGGGGAAAAACGGCGTCTCCATTTGGGTGGCCAGAATCGTAGCCAATCCGGCGCGAGCTCCTTCATAGCCTAATACGCGAATGAGATTTTTTTCGTTGTACGCGGGAGAGAAAAAGGGCAGTCCCTGAATATGGTCCCAGTGCGTGTGCGTTATCAAAAGGGTCAACTTCATCGAGCGCGACCCGAATTCCTTGTCCAAGGCGAGACCGAGCATCCGAATTCCGCTGCCGGCATCCAGAACAATGATCTCGCCATCAGCCCGCACTTCAACGCAGCTGGTATTTCCACCATAACGGACTGTGCTCTTTCCGGGAATCGGAATTGAGCCGCGAACGCCCCAAAATTTTATCCGCGCAAGTTGCGAGTCATCCCCGGTTGATAGTGTTGGCTTGGGCTGGCGCGGAATCTGCGGGAGCAGCTGGTCAATTGTCCTTGAGAGCAGTTCCCACGTGACCGGCTTAAACAGGTACTCATCTGCACCGGCTTGCAGCGCGCTGATTTTATCGACCTCATAATCGCGGCCCGATACGACGATGATCTTCGTAGGTTGAAGCTGCTCCCGAATCGTGCGGCAAACCTGAAAACCATTTGATTTAGGCATCAACAAATCGCACAGGATAAGCTCCGGCCGATTGTGTAATGCAAGCTCGATTCCAACGTCGCCGTCGGTTGCCTCCAACACCTTCCAATCTTCGCGCGCGAAAAGACCTGCGAGCGCGCGCCGGCTCTCGGGGTCATCTTCAATGATCAAAACACGAGGCATTCGGTTAGACTGTTCGCACCCTTTCATCTAAAGGAAACTTGAATCAAAAGCAGCTAGTTCTTTTGCAGAGCGCTGGACGTACTCGATCGCGTGATCTTTCTGTGGAAACACAGGCTCAACGCCGGGAGGTTCAAAAACTTTCCAGCGCCACCGGTGCGGCCTGATTTCGATGACTATCATCGCTAATCGACACGAAACGGTGGGTGGAGCTACGGCGCCGCCTTTATCCAAGCACTGCGAAACGTCTCGCCACCATCGTCACTCAAAAGCTGTAGTCTTGTCTCTGCTCCCTCGCCATAGACGACCACACCCTCTGGATTCAAATCCCCGAGATCGCCATCGAGCGGCGCCGGCGCATCCGAACTTTTGCCACTCCACCGGAAGAGCATCGATGGTTGCGCTCCCTCCGCTTTGCCGTCCCTGAAGTCTCCGGCGACGATAATGAACGCTTCTCGCCAGGGAGCCATGTCGCGGATCCCGAGGCCGTGGAGGTCGAGCCGGATGGGGTCGCCAAGCATCGGCGATGCGCCCGAATCGATGACAGCCGCGGGATTTTTCAGCGGCACGAGCAGCGCCTTGCCATCCGGCACGGGATTACGAAAGCCGATTAGCAATGACTGGCCGTCTGCGCAGAGCGATTCGATGTTCAAGCCACCGGGCTCTTCCGGCTTTTTCTCGGCGGCTTCCTCGAGCCTAAACGACTTCAGCCTTTCGTCATCAATCAACGCGTTCTGCAAGCCTTTGAACGGCTTGCCGACCAACTCCAGCTTTGTCTCCTCGCCGACGCCGGTCACCTTCGTGGCGAAAAGCACCTGCCGACTCGGTTGGACTTTGCCCTTCTTCCCGCTGCGGCTATGCGATCCGATCCAATAGATGCGATCCCCAATCCGCGCTGCCCCTTCGAGATCGCATTCCCTGAATTCTCCGTTGTCTTTCGGAAAACCGAGAAACTGGTTTAGATCAAGCAGCACTTTCGGCCTGCCGTCCGTGTCGCTCTGGTAAAGCCGCAGGAGATTGTCCTCATCGCAAGCGTCGATGAAATGGCTCATGCCAGATGCCACACCCGCAGACCCATCCGGTGCTCCAGAATGCTTCACTGGTTGGGACAGTTGAAAATCAGCGCTCCAAAGAATCTCCGCGAGGCTGGTCATTAGAGCAAAAATCAATCGAGTTTTCATCATCAGTGCCATCTTCAAGCGCCTGCACGATCTTCAGGGCGAGAGCCTCCACGTTTTATGTCATTCGGCATTTGAAAAGAGTAATGATTTGCGTGTGACTCTTTCAAGTTCCAAAAACGCAGTCAACTTTTCATCCGCGTGAACAACGAAGCGCTTTCCGTCATCGCGATGTGCGTCAGTAATCCAGATTGTCCGCCCGGCGAGAATCGAAGGCTGAAACACGCTGTGTTACTGCGCCAAAGCATTGCGCAAGAAATTTCACGTTTTTGTGAAATGTCGATCTTCGAATGCTTTAGATAATACCATGAAGACAAATCCAATCGCCCAAGACTCGGGCTGGGACTTTTCCTTCTCGTTCGCCGTCTCAAGTCCATTGCTCGGTGTCCTTCTCGCTATGCTCGCCTTGGCGATTTTTTGTCGATGATGGAAGAAGCCATGGGCATAGCGCCAATCGTATTCGTTTTGATCATTCTACTGTTCGGTTTCGATTCGAGCGGACAGGTCAATGGGCTACGCGAAGCATCGGAACCGTTCGGATTGACGCAGTGATCCCGCGGTTACATTAGTGCTGGCAACGTGGTCGAGACGCACGAGCACGTTGGCTTCCCGGCTCGCCCTCTAACCTCTCGTTGAAACTGTTTTGCGCATTTTGCTTGCGCGAAATTGGCAACTCAGTCTAAGAAAAGGCCGGCCTCACGCCGTTGAGCGGTGAAGAAACGAATCCCAGACATCAATCTAGTTCGATCCGCTTGGCGCCGAGTCAAAGAGGACATAAGGGAAATGATAGCTCGTGACCTCCAGCCAAAAACAGACGTGAAAGGCGGCGGTGGTGTTAGGGGTGAATCCAAAAAAGGCGGCACAGGCACTACAGGCAGCAGAGGCAGCC
>DATFXC010000154.1:0-3354 GCA_035258625.1 Candidatus Udaeobacter sp.
GCCTGGCGATGACCTTGGGATTCTTTTTGCTTTGCCTGGCGGTGGTCGGATGGATTTTCAAGACCGGTTATCGGCTGAAGAGCTGAAACGGTAAGGTGAGTTCATCGCCTGCGAAAAAACAAAGCCTGCTCAGACGAAGCCCAGGATACCGGCCAACGCGCCGCCCGCGAACAGCCACAGCGGGTTCAACGACTTGCGCAGGACCACCGCGACGGTGAGCAAGGTGATCAAGTAACCGCGCCAGTCGTGGTTCACGGTGCGCATCAGGATCGTCGAGCTCGCGAACACAAGTCCGATCGTAATCGGCGTGAGGCCGCGGCGAATGGCGTAACCGATCGGGGCGTTGGGATAACGCTCGTTCAAGTGCCCCACGAACAAGGTGAGAGTGGTAGCGGGAATCAGGAGGGGGATAGTGGTTGCGGCCACGCCCTTCCATCCCGCCAAGTGTCAGCCGATCATAGTGACGTACATGGCGTTGGGGCCGGGCGCTACCTGCGCCAACGTGTAAATTTCGGCAAACTCGGCATTCGTCAATAAGTGGTGCACATCCACCACATAGCGGTGGATGTCCGGGAAGATCGTCGAGGGACCTCCAATCGCTAGGAACCAGAGTATTAAAAAATGTAGAAACAGCCCGCCGAGGTCGACTGGATTCATTGTTGCTGCTCTTTCCAGGCCGCGACGACAGCCCACGGCGCGAGAGCGCCCATGACCCACAGCAGCGGCCAGCGCATGATCCCCACACCCACAAAGGCCAGTGCGCCGAGGAGCCACGGCCGCCAGTGCCGCGGCAGCACCATCGACAACTTGATCACGGTGGCGAGCAGCAGCCCTGCGGCCACGCTCGACATGCCGGTGAGTGCCTGCTGTACCTGCGGCAGAGTGCCGTAATGCTGGTACAGTATGCCCATGCCGACAACCACGAGGCATGGCCACCCCAAGAACCCGGCCACGGCCGCCGCGGCGCCCGTCCAACCGGCGAAGCGATACCCGAACATCACTGTGACGTTGAGCACGTTCGGCCCAGGCAAAAGCTGTCCGAGCGTAAACATCTCGACGAACTCCCGTTCCGTGATCCAGCGCTGCCGCTCGATCAGCTCACGGCGCGCCCAGAAAATCGCGCCGCCGAAGCTGGATAGGCTAATCCGGGAAAAGGCAAGGAACAACGCCAACCGGCTTACATTTGGCTTATGTGTTTCTGTTTGTTCCATGATTTTGATTGCGCCCTACACGTAAATGACATCTACCGTTCTATGGTTTGAGAACCCCACCAAGAACGGTTTTCTTAATCCGTTCGCTCCGCGGGTCGAAACGACTGAAATAGATAGACGCGAATCAAGAGCTACGGTTCACTTGAGCCAAAGCTTCAACGGATTGAACGCATTCATCGGCTTGGATCCAAGGCTTCTTACTGTTTGAGAGTCTACAGGTCTGGCGATCAGGAATCCATAATTTGACTTTCCAACTGAGCTGGTCGATGGCGCGCTTATGTTTTGGTGCTGCTGCATTTGTTAGTCCCATTGCGACACCTTATAAAAGTGTTGCACTTGGTCTGTGAATTTAGCCGTCCAGAAGTCTTTGAAGTTCCTGGATTCCGAGTTGCGCTACCCCGCACTGTGATCAACACATGATCAACACACTAGGGCTCGCCGAAGCATCTAGGCGCATTGCCTCACAGCATTTTTGAGTTTGACCAATCGCAATTGTAAAAAATAGTACGATTCACGAAGTGATCAATGATGCGGTGCCTGTCAACTGAACAAGCGCGGGGCGCCCGCAAGCAAAAAGGTTGATTCTTCAATCCACGTCACTATACTCGGTTAAGCAAACTCGTCTTCGAAGGCCCGAGCTTTGCGTCATGGGTCTTGTTCATTTCGCCATCATTGCTGCCTTTGCAGTAACAGTCAGCGCGTGCTCGTCGACATACACTGTTCGCTGCACGGATGGCGACCATCTAGCGATTCACGATTCGCTATTCTTTGGCACCGCCAAACCCGGTGGCGTCGTTTCGCCAGAGGATTGGGCTAAATTCTTGCAAACCACAGTCACTCCACGCTTCCCCAGAGGTCTTACTTCCTCGCGCGCGTCAGGACAGTGGCTCGGCGTCGACGGTGAAATCGTTCGAGAAGATGCTCACGTGCTCCAGCTGCTTCATCCCGACGACGCAACCAACGAGAAAGCCATTCGAGAAGTGGTGGAAACATACAAGACCCAATTTAAGCAAGAGGCGGTGCTGGGCATACGTTCGTACACGTGCGCGTCGTTTTAGTTCGCCGCTTCAACGAATAACCCTTTATTTCGTTCAGAATTTTGCCGACGGTTGGTTACCTGTGCTCTCGCCCGCCGTACGCGTAGAGCTGCTTGACGAACCCGCTCGCTTCGATCTCCCGGGCAATCTTGTACGAGACGAATTGTTCCGGATCGGCGTTCTTCGCCGCGGGCACTGTGGTTGAAAGTTCCGTCAGAATCGTCCGTATCCCTTCAATTGTCGGAATCGGCAAAGGCAGATATTTGCTCGCGGCGCTGGCGTAGGCATCCTCCAACACTTCGCGGTCGTCGCTGCGCGTATACTTCTTCAACACCGTCAGCGCGGCTTCTTTATTGTGTTTGAAGTCATGGATCGCTTCGATATAGGCGAGCATGAATTCCTTCACGATCCCTTCGTTTTTCTGGAGGTAAGATTTCGTCGTGCCGATGGCCGACGTTGGATAATCCAGCCCCAGATCGGCAAGGTCTCCCAGCTCACGGAAACCCGCTTTTCGGGCGATCAGCGACGAGGCGCCGCTCATTATCCCTGCATCGAGCATTTTGGTCTGCATGGCGCGGACGGTGTCCTGTGATGTGCCGATTTGCAAAATGTTGACATCGCGGTCGGGATTCATGCCCCATTTTTTTAGCGCCAGTCGGACGGCAAAATCCGAAGTGGCGCCATAGCGGCTGACGCCCAATTTTTTGCCTTTGAGTTGCGCCGGACTGGTAATTTCTGGTGTAGCGAAAACTTTGAAGACAAATCCGTTGATAAGGGAAGCGATTAAAACAGTGTCGGCGCCCTGCAATGCGGCTTGCACCAAGCCGGAACCCGAGAGCGAAGCAATTTGCAACTCTTTGGCGATCAGCGCTCGCAATGAAACTGATCCGGTGCCCATCCCGACGAGCAGCACATCAAGGCCATGCTTTTCGAATAGCTTAGTTTCCTTCGCAAACCCGAGTACCGCGATCGTCCCGTCGGTGGAACCATAACCAATGACGACTTTAGTGAGCGGTTTTGCCTGCGCTGTCCATGCGCGTGGAGCATGAGCGCAAAGAAAGACGATGATAATTACCGCGATCAGCAAACCGGGGCCATTTGTCCGC
>DATFXC010000155.1:0-10565 GCA_035258625.1 Candidatus Udaeobacter sp.
ACCGGCCTGGCATCGTTTCACCAAGTCCAATTCCGACACATCGGACTGCGCCAGAGTCGCTTCCGTTTGCATGCTTGGACGGAGCGCTCCCCTATTTCATTCAACGCCGGAAGCTGTCGGGACCGAAACGGCGACGCCACTCGGCGCGATACTCGCCCATCAACCTTACAATACCGTCGCGGACTTGAAACAGTCGCTGTTGCAGTACCAAGTATTCCGATCGGCTGATTAGTCCGGCGGCCTTTCTTCGCAATTGCAAAGCCGCGTTCATCGAAGTGGTGATCGCCTTCAACGCCCGCTTCAGATAGGCGATGGTCATCCCAATTTCATCGAGATGATCGCCGCTCAGCGCTGCCGCCAGTTTCGCGCTGGCGAGGGCCGCGTGAGTCGCCAGCTTGATGGCGGCGGGCTCATTCTGAAGCCCGGCGTTTTGATCGAACAATCGATCGATCCAGAGGGTGAGATCGAAAGCAGCGCGATAAAGATCGTGTTCCTGGAATGTTTCGCCCGACGCACCGGCGGGATCGATCTCGGGTTCATCCTCTTCGCCGGCGCTTTCGTCCAAAAGCGCATCGACCTCTGCGCTCCAATCCTTCGCATCCAACAACTGCGTCCAGCCCATTTCGCGTGCAATAATTTCATCGCGACGCGGATCATCGAGAAATGTCTCCAGCAACTGCATGTACTTTTCAGTCTTTCCATCCTGTTGCTGAAGAAACCGCTCCCAATCATATTCGTCCCACATGCGTTCAGGCTCGCCCCAATTGCCGGCCATGCTGAACTAAACGCGAGCTTCCGTTTCTGCGCAAAATTTTTTCCTGCGCGTTGCTTTTTCACAATCGATCCTCCGGCTCCACCGGTTGCATCAAGCTTTGCCAGCAGTAGATTCGCCCCCGTGACGAAACATGCTGCTTTATCCGCGGTGCTTGCTTTGCTGATGGCATGCCTGCTTTCCGCTTGTGCCTCCTCTCCCCAGGAAGGCGTCGTAACAGAATCCACACCAACCGAACCACAGATGACAGATACGGCAGCCCACTTCCCACGCCCGTCATATGCTCCCAGTGGCGAGGGGGGAACGAGCTCTGGGCACTTCTGAGTTGTCACGCCTATCGTTGAGACTGTAGGCGCGCCTGTAACCGCCGTCTCTTGAGGCTGGTTGCATCAGAAATGACCTGCACATAGGTTCCGCGGTAGTGATTAAACAAGCCGCATTGACAGGCATTCTGGTTTCGCTGATTGCCTTTTTGCTCGCCGCCTGCATTTCACCCACTAACGACACGATCTCCAGCCCATCGTCCGCGCAATCTGGCGCGGCTGTCCCCGGAGAAAAAATGTCCGACGACGAACGTTACGCGCCTGGGCCCATGGGATCGAGCAGCGTGCACTGGTGATTTTCTGGCGGGCATGCGGACAAAACTGTAGCGGCGGTGTGTGACCGCCGTCTCTGAGTCGGCGCGAACTTGCACGCCTCCAGCCCTCCTCGAGCGCCCGCCACAGGTCAACGGCCGTTCGTGAAGTGCAGCAGCGCTTCGTGCACACCGGCGCCATGGTCTTTTTGCGCGATGTAACCACCGGCGTCACGCACGGCGTGTTGCACTTCTGGAATGGCGTTGGCCGGACACGACGACATCGCTGCAAACCTTCCGTCCAACATCGAGACATCGTTGTGATGATCGCCGGCCGCGAAGATGTTTTCGCGCGGAACCTCCAGTAAACGCGCCAGCTCAGCCAGCACCGAGCCCTTGTGATAATCAGCGTGACAAAAACGCAGGTAAATTCCGTTCCGCTGGTAATCCAGCTTCGGATGACCAGCCCGCGCTCGCAGGATAAAATCCGTGATCCGGTCCATCTCTTCCTCGCTTTCGGCAACAAGTCCTTCAAGGCCCTCGGAATTGTAAATGAGACGCGCCCTCGTTTGGTTGGCGGCAAAATCCACGAATTCGGTGAGAATCGAGTCAGCGGACGAAAACAACTCGGCGTGATCGCGCGCGCAGCGCCCGTTCCAGTCACCAAACGGCTCCCACTTTTCGGCATTGCGTCCGGGACGGAAAACGTTGCGCTCAGTGGTGAGAATAAAGTCTGGGCGAACCGGGACCCCGAACTCCGCCAAGCCAGTTTCGAGCAAGTCGACCGAGCGGCCGGTATTGATTGCCCAGATCGCGCCAGCATTCTGCAACTTGCGAATCAACTCCATACACGGAGAGTCGAAGACCGGCTCGCTCGCGCGGGAAACGAGGGTGCCGTCAAAGTCAATACTGAGCAGTCGAATTCGTGGAGGCATTCAAAAGCAATTTAAGAATTGATTTTCCAGACGCAATGCATCGATTGTTTCAGGAGCGAAAAACGAGATGAAATCGGCCTACGAACTGGCGATGGAACGGCTTCAAAAAGCTTCGCCGTCGCTCTCGCCCAGTGACGAACAAAAAAAGGGACTCGCCGAAATCGATTCCAAATATCGCGCGAAGATTGCCGAGAAAGAGCTGTTCCTGAAGGAGCAAATTCGCAAGGCCCAAGCTGTGGGGAAGCTCGAGGAAATCGCATCCTTGCAGAAGCAACTTGCGTCGGAGATCCGACGGTTACAGGACGAGTGCGAGACGAAAAAGGGAAAGCTTCGCGCGAGTTTCGGAAAAGATTTGTAGGGCAAGCGCTCCGCTTGCCATTCGCGATTCAGAAGGCAGGCGGTGCGTCTGCTCTAAAATATCGCTCTTGCCGGTTCGGCCTTTGCTTCGCGCTGCCCGCGTTTAGGCAAATCGCGATCGAGGAAGCCGAGCATGTGCGCGTGCCTAATGGTGCGGACGCCTTCCTGTTTTTGCAGGTGCTCGATGCTGCGGCGGAATTTCTCCATCTTCGTCCAATGCACTTTCGGACGGAAATGATGCTCAGCGTGATACCCGTTATAGAAGAAAAGCCAGTTATAAATTTTTCCGTAACTGCTCACGCCCCAGGCGATCGGTTTGTCAGGATTGGCGCCGTAATGGCGGTAATACCCGTTTAAGTAACTGAAGCAGTGGCCGAGGTACCAGAACGGCAGGAAAAACAGCATGAACCGCCAGTTGATGAAATGGATCGGATTCGTCGGGACGATGATCGCCATCATCAGAAGCGTTATTGCGAATGCAGCCAGTTCGACATTTCCCCAGACATCATCGCCATTGTTGCGTTTTCGCAATTCCTTCCGGATCGCACCGACATCATCCCGGAAGAAACTTAAAAATACGTAGCGCCACGGATTTTCTGGTTCACCATCATGACTATGCCTGTAGATCGACAACCAATCGATCGTCTCACCGTTTTCATCCTGTCGATCCGAGTTTCCCTTGTGATGCTGCATGTGGACCCCGTCGTACAGTGTCTGCGAGAAACAGCATGCGATCGATTGCGTGATTCCAAAGAGGCGATTTAACAGTTGCGATCGGAAAAACGAGTTATGAATGAAATTGTGGCCCACGCCGTTGATGTTGGCGTTGACCATCAGCGAATAGATGAACCCGAGGATCAGCATCACCCACAGCGGCGCGTGCGGAAACAAAAAGTAGAGTCCCAAAAGATAAGCCAGATGAAACAGGCCCGCCCCGGCTGGAAGAGCGTCCCAGCGCGTGTGCGCGAAGAGCTTTGAACTGGTAGTAGGGCGTTCGATTTGGATTACGTCAGCGCTCATCGGAGAAACCTCAAACCCAAGACAGTCGCCACAGAAATTACGCTTCGCAAGTTTGAGGATTGCCAACGTCCTTTCCCGCTGACTAAGTTAGGCGCTCGCATGTTTGCGCTTCAACCTGAACTAAAAGTCTTCGCCGGCTCGGCGAACCGTGAGTTGGCCGAACGAATTTGCAAATACATCGGTGTACCTTTGGGTCAGGCGACGATCAGCTCGTTTCCTGATGGCGAGACCTACGTCAAGATCGAGGAGAACATTCGCGGGCACGACGTATTCATCGTGCAGCCGACTTCGCCACCGACCAATCAGCATTTAATGGAGTTGCTGATCATGGTGGACGCGGCACGGCGCGCAAGCGCGGACCGGATTACGGCCGTCATTCCCTTTTTCGGTTACGCGCGCCAGGACCGGAAAGATCAGCCGCGTGTCCCGATCACAGCTAAGCTCGTGGCGAATTTGCTGCACGCCGCCGGAGTGAATCGCGTTCTCACGATGGACCTGCACGCGCAACAGGTGCAAGGCTTTTTCGACATCCCGGTGGATCACCTCTATTCGCTACCGGTATTGATCAAGTACTTGCGCAAGAAAATGATGGGCAAAACAACTGTCGTTTCTCCCGATCTCGGCGGGCTGAAAATGGCGTCGGCTTACGCGGAAGCGCTCGGCGCCAACCTGGCGATTGTGGCGAAGGAACGCAAGAGCGCCACTGAGACTGAGGCCCTCTATCTAATCGGCGATGTGGCGAACCGCGATGTGCTGCTCGTGGATGATCTCACTGAAACGGCAGGCACACTTACCTCCGCGGCTGCTATAGTAAAAAAGCACGGCGCGCGCGACATTTACGCTGGGGTGGCGCACGCGGTCCTGGTGGACGTCGCCATTCAGCGGTTGCAAAAATCCGAAATTACGGAATTAGTTACCACTAACAGCACGCCAGTTCGCACCGTGGACGGATTTAAGACCACGGTGCTCTGCGTCTCCGAGCTTCTCGGGGAAGGCATCAAAAGGATTCACAACGACGAATCGGTGTCGTCGCTGTTTAACATCGAGAACGAAAGAAATGGCAAAACAAGTTAAGCTGAAAGCGGAACCGCGCCTGAACGTGGGACGGTCCGCTGTGCGCAAACTCAGAGCGCGTGGACTCATCCCGGCTGTCATTTACGGAGGCAACGACAACCCGCAGCCACTGCAAGTCGCCGCGCGAGACATCAACGTAATCATGAGCCAGGCGTCGGGAGAAAACGTGCTGGTCGAGCTCGAGATCGCCGGCGAGGGACCAAGCCGCACGGCGCTTGTGCAGGAAGTGCAACACTCGCCTGTCGGTGGCGAGATTCGTCACATGGACTTTCACGCCATCTCTATGGATCAGATGATCCAGGCTGAGGTGCCGCTCGAACCTGTTGGCATCGGCGTTGGTGTGAAAACGTTCGGCGGATTGCTGGAGCAAAGCCTGCGCGCATTGGCGATTGAATGTTTGCCGGGCGATTTGCCGGATCGAATCACGGTGGACGTTTCACAGTTGAACATTGGCGATGCAATTCACGTGCGCGACATTCAGCTACCCCCGGGAGTAGCACCAAAAGTGCAGTTGGATTTAACGGCCTTCTCGGTGCTGGCGCCTGTGGTTGAGGAAGAACCAGTTGCAGCGGAAGCAGAGGCTGCGGCCGCCGGACCGGAAGTGATTACCGAGAAAAAGGAAGAGGGCGATGCTGCTGCTGCTGCTGCACCTGCTCCGGCTAGCAAAGAAAAAGCTCCGAAAGAGAAGGAGCAGAAGAAATAATCCATTTTCGATTTTCGATTTTGGATTTTCGATTGCCTGCGCGTGGAAGAAAGACCAATCCGGCTCGTGGCCGGTCTCGGAAATCCCGGCCCGGAGTACGCGGCGACGCGGCACAATATCGGATTCATGGTGGTTGATCAGCTGGCTACCCAGTTTGGATCGACGTGGGAAAAATCGGTCCCGCAGGCGCGGGAGGACGTGCTCTCAGCGAAATGTGGAGCCGTGCTTCTGGTCAAACCTTTAGGCTTCATGAATCGCAGCGGTTATCCACTTTTCGCAGTTGCGCAGTTCTACAAAATCGAACCGCAGGAAATTCTAATCGTGCTCGACGATTTCGCTCTGCCCCTGGGTCGTCTTCGATTGCGCGCAGGCGGCGGATCAGGTGGCCATAACGGCCTTGAGTCAATTATCGTCCACTTCGGGACGGAGGATATTCCGCGTTTGCGGATCGGTATCGGGGCAGCGCCACGCGAAGGATCAGTCGATTATGTGTTGAGCCGCTTTTTCGATGAGGAGAAGCCGATCGTGCGGTCGACTATCGATCGTGCAGTGGAAGCGCTGAAATGCGCAATTGACAACGGTCTGGTTTCAGCCATGAACACGTTTAACAAATCCGAAGAAAAATGAATCGTCGTTACGAAGCACTGCTGGTGCTAAACACGCAGGCCAAAGAAGATAATGTGAAAGAAATAATCGAGCGCCTAGAATCCGAGTTTGAGAAGGAAGGCGCTCATGTCGAGCAGGTGCAAAAGATGGACAAGCGGCATTTCGCGTACATGGCTGGGTCGCTGGATTCCGGTTATTATGTCAACTTCATCTTGAACGCCGATCCTCGTTCAATTGTGCGGATGCGCTCGAAATTTAAGCTCGATCCCGACGTTTACCGTCAGCACTACCAGCGTCTCGAGGGAAAGAGGGAGAAAGCGCCGAAAAAAGTGGCAAAAGCAAAGTGATTTAGTTACAAGCTCGACATGGCCAACCTCAACAAAGTTCTCTTGCTCGGAAATGTCACGCGCGATCCCGAGGTACGTTACACGCCCAAAGGCAGCGCGGTTTGCGATCTCGGCATCGCCGTCAATCGTAATTACACGACCGAGAGCGGTGAAAAACGCGAAGAAGTCACATTTATCGATGTCACACTCTGGGGACGAACTGCCGAGGTCGCCAGCGAGTACCTGAAAAAAGGCAGACCCGTTTTCATCGAAGGGCGCCTACAAATGGACACTTGGGACGACAAGCAGACTGGTCAAAAACGAACCCGATTGCGCGTCGTCGCCGAGAACATGCAACTGCTCGGGGGGCGTCCGCCTGGCGGAGCGGCCGACGCGCCCGGAGAAAGCCGGCAGTCCAGCGCACCGCCCAAGCCATCTGCGTCCGCCGAACCGGACGAAGACGAGATTCCGTTTTAAGGCTGTGCTCGGCGTTGTAGCGGTGCTTGTGACAAGCACCCATCGGATTAAGTAGGTGCTTGCCACAAGCGCCTCTACAACATGAACGCGACTGAAGCTTGTATTGCGCTCAACATGCTGCCGACGGTCGGGCCGGTGAGGCTGCGCAAGTTGCTTGAGGTTTTTCAGGAACCGCAGCAAATCCTCGCGGCCAAACGTAGCGAACTTCGCAAGGTGGAAGGAATCGGAAACGAGGTTGCCGATCAAATCTCAAATTGGCAATCGACCATTGATCTTCCAGCCGAGCTGGAGCGGATCCGTGATTTCGGTGCGACTGTTATCACGCAGGAATCGCCGTCGTATCCCCCGCCCTTACGCCAGATCCATGCGCCGCCGATTGTGCTCTACGTCTGGGGCGAACTCCTAGACCGCGATTATCACGCCATCGGTGTCATCGGCGCGCGACGTACGACCCATTACGGGATGGAATCGGCCAAGAAGGTCGCCTATCAACTTGCTTACGCCGGTCTCACCGTGATCAGCGGATTGGCGCGAGGCATTGATACTGCCGCTCATCAAGGCGCTCTCGCGGCGAAAGGCCGCACCGTAGCGGTTATCGGCTCTGGATTAGCCAAACTTTATCCGCCGGAGAATGCGCCTCTGGCGGAAAAAATCCGCAGCGGGAACGGTGCAATCGTTTCCGAGTTCTCGATGGATATCGAACCAGATCGACAAACATTTCCGATGCGCAATCGCATTATTTCCGGGTGGAGCCACGGAATTCTCGTTGTGGAAGCAGGATTGAACAGTGGTGCCCTTATCACGGCGGCGCAGGCGCTGGAACAGGGTCGCGCGGTCTACGCAGTGCCCGGCCATATTAACGCCCCGAGCGCAATGGGTTCGAATCGCCTGATTCAGCAGGGCGCAAAGCTGGTGATGGACGCATCAGATATTCTGGAAGACTTGGAGATCCTGGTGCCTGAGGCAAAACCGTCGCCTGAAACCGCTGCGCGGCCGCTGCCGCCGCTCTCAGATGAAGAGCGCCGAGTATTCGAAGCAATCGAAGCCACCGAAACCTCCATCGACGATATCGCCGCGCGGAGCCAATTGCCAAGCGGGGCCGTTTCATCTACACTGCTACAGTTAGAACTGAAACGTCTGGTCAAACAGTTGCCCGGAAAGTACTTCGTTAAGCTCGGGTAATCAGAAAGTTACTGCGGCGCACGTGCGCTCGCGGACTGGTCCGACTTGCAAAGGCACTGTAACTGAGTTCGATTGCTGCCCCATGTCTAAGTCCCTCATCATTACGGAGAAACCGTCGGTCTCCGGCGACATCGCCAAGGCGCTCGGCGGCTTCAAGAAAGGCAAGGACTATTTCGAGAACGAGCGATACCTGATTTCGTGGGCAGTCGGGCATCTCTTTGAACTCGCCGTGCCTGCGTCCATGAAAGAGCAGGACAAATGGGACATGAAGAAGCTGCCCATCATGCCCCCGGAGTTTGAGCTTGAACCGGCGGACAAAATGGGCGGTCGCGTCAGCGTGCTCCGAAAGCTCATCAGAAGCAAAGATGTTTCGGAGATCATCAATGCCTGCGATGCCGGCCGCGAAGGCGAGCTTATCTTCCGCTACATCGTCCAATACGCCGGCACGAAAAAGCCTATCAAGCGTCTCTGGCTGCAATCGATGACGTCGGATGCCATTCGCGAGGGATTCGCGCGATTGCGCAGCGACGCCGAGATGCAACCGCTGGCGAGCGCGGCGCGAAGCCGCAACGAGGCTGATTGGCTGGTAGGCATCAACGCCACCCGCGCGTTTACGTTACGACTCAGCGGCGGACGCGGCAGCACTGTCACTTCACTGGGACGCGTGCAGACGCCTACGCTCGCCATCATTGTCGATCGCGAGAACAAGATCAAAGAATTCAAGGCGCGCGAGTTCCACGAAATTATCGGCACGTTCCGCGCGGCGACAGGCGAGTATCCGGGCCGATGGTTCGATGAAGCGTTCAACAAAGACGACACGGAAGTTCAGAGGACGAGAAGACTGCTCACGCGACTCCAGTGGAATTTGCCGGACGCCGAGCAGCGGCTCGATGCTGTGAACGGTTCGCTCTGGGACGAGCATCGTACGGCGCTGAGGTTGTGGCATCGCGAAATTACCGAGGCCATCCAACGCAAGTGCAACGGCAAACAGGGCGTCGTCGAACTGGAGGAGAAAAAGGCCAGCACGCAAATCGCGCCACAACTGTATGATCTCACAAGCTTGCAACGTGAAGCGAACAGCCGCTTCGGTTTCTCCGCGAAGCGGACTTTGCAAATCGCGCAGGCGCTGTACGAGAGGCACAAGGCCATAACTTATCCACGGACGGATTCGCGCGCATTGCCTGAAGATTACATGCCGACGGTACAATCGACATTGGGCAAACTCGACAATCCGTTCGCACGCAGAGTGCTCGATAACAACTGGGTCAAGCCTAACAAGCGAATTTTTAACGACGCGAAGGTCGGCGACCATTTCGCAATCATTCCAACCGGCACCGTTCCGCGTTCACTCGATAACAACGAGCGGGCAATTTTCGATATGGTGACCAAGCGTTTTGTGGCCGTGTTCTTTCCACCGGCACAATACGAGAACACGACTCGAATCACGCGCGTGGAAGGCGAGCCTTTCAAGACGGAAGGAAAAATCATGGTCGCGCCGGGATGGCTCGAGGTCTATGGACGCGAGGCTGCCGGCGACAAACCAGAGGAAAACCTGCCGGCCGTGCAGCAAGGCGAAGGCGTTCAGACAGTGCGCATCGACATCAACACCAATCAGACCCGGCCACCGGTTCGTTACAACGAGGGCACGATCCTGAGCGCGATGGAAGCGGCGGGGAAGCTTGTAGAGGATGAAGAGCTGCGTGACGCGATGAAGGAGAAAGGTCTCGGCACGCCGGCCACGCGCGCGGCGATTATCGAGACGCTGATTTCAGCTCATTATCTCACCCGTCATGGCAAGGAACTCCAGCCTACCGCGAAGGCCATCCAGACTATCACGCTTCTTAAGAACGCTGTGCCGGAATTGACCAGCCCGGAACTAACCGGCGAATGGGAATTTCGCCTGCGCGAGATCGAGCATCGCAAGCTCACGCGTGACGCGTTCATGCGCGACATCCGCGAGCTGACGAAGGATATCGTGGGCAAAGCCAAGCATTTTCATCCTGACGAGCACATGCCCGACACCGAACCGTTTGGCGGGTGCCCGAAGTGCGGCTCGCCGATCGTCGAGCGATTCAAAAGTTTCACCTGCACAAATGAGGACTGCGATTTTACGATTTGGAAAACCATCGCCGGCCGATTGCTCAGCCGCGACGAATTCGAGACGCTCGTCCGCGACAAACAAGTCGGGCCGCTGGGCGGTTTTCGCAGTAGAAAAGGCAAACGGTTTCATGCCGCGCTCAAATTGAGTGACGATTTCAAGGCAGAATTTGATTTCGGACCAAATGGCCAAGAGAACGGCGCAGCGCAGCCTGTGGATTTTTCACGACAGGAAGCGTTGGGAACATGTCCGAAGTGCAGCGGGCGCGTTTTCGAATTCGGAATGAGCTACCTCTGCGAAAATTCAGTCGGCCCGAACAAGACGTGCGATTTTCGATCTGGAAAAGTCATTCTGCAACGGCCGATCGAGCGCGAACAGATGAGGAAATTGCTCGCGACAGGCAAAACGGATTTGCTCGAACGGTTCATTTCCCGCAAGGGC
>DATFXC010000156.1:0-4863 GCA_035258625.1 Candidatus Udaeobacter sp.
GGCGCCGACCGGACCGGCACACCGGTTTTGGAAGAGACGCATCGGCCCGACGCATTTCGCATGCAGCCGTTTTCATGGGCTGTAGTGTCCGCTGTCCCCAGCGGACAAAACCGCCAGTCCGGCCCGGACTCTGCTGCGCTGAGGACAACGCACGCTACAGCAGCATTGCGAAGATTTCGGCCGGCAGTGGCTGCGTCTGTCTTGCAGGATGAAGATAGACCGGCGCACGTTCGTAGTGCAGAAATTTCTGGAAAAATAACCGAGCAACGCGGCCCGTATTTACTTTCTGGAAATTGGTGGGACGAAAAATCGTGGACGCGCGCCGAGTGGGATCTGCAGTTGGAGAATGGTGAAGTAGTTCGGTGTCACGAATCGGAAGGAACTTGGGAGCTGGATGGGATCTATGACTGAAGTAGAGCGTAATTCGAGATTCGTGAACCGTGCCGTAACGCAGCCGCCGATAGCGACGAGGCCGGGCTTTCCATCGCCCAGACGATGTAACGATTCAACGATTTAACGATTCACGGACTGCAATGAGCTACTGCGAATTGCATTGCTGCAGCGCGTTCAGTTTTTTGCGCGGCGGTTCATTTCCCGAGCAATTAGCTGACGTCGCAACGGAACTGGAAATGCCGGCCATGGCGTTGCTCGACCGCAACGGCGTTTATGGCGCGCAACGATTTTCCGTCGCTGCGCGTGAGTACGGCGTGCGGCCAATCATCGGCGCCGAATTGTCGATGGAAGACGGCAGCATTTTGCCGGTGGTGGTGGAAAGTCGCACGGGCTACAAAAATTTGTGCGAACTGCTGACCCAGGCGCATCTGCGCAGCGAAAAAGGCAAATGCGCAGTGCAATGGGATGAGCTACTGCAATTCGCCGACGGGTTGGTGGCATTTCTGGGGAGCCCACACTTGCAGTGTGCTAATGCCAGTCCGGCTCGGACTTTCGGCATTCTGCCGAAACAAACTTTCCTTGAAAGGAGATTCACCCACCAGATTGAGTCCAAGAAAAGTTCGCGAACGCAGAATGCATTCGCCAGCACCCTACAAGCGTGCGCTCCCCAGAATTCTGTGGACCGTGCGAAGCTGCTTATCGATGCCTTTGGCCGCGAAAACGTTTTTGTTGAACTTCGGCGCCATTTCATCCGTGGGGAGGAACGCATTAATCGAGAACTGATTGATCTGGCGCGCGTGCATCGGTTGCCGCTGCTCGCAACGAACGGTGTGCAATATGCCAAGCCGTACGGGCGCGAGGTGCTGGATGTTTTCACCTGTCTTCGCGAACACACGCATCTGGACGCCGCCGGCAAATTGCTCACCCAAAACGCCGAGCGCCATCTGAAGAGCGATCGCGAAATGCGCGCAATTTTCGCGGATTTACCAGAAGCGATCCAGAACACATCGCACCTGGCTGAGCGGCTCACATTTTCTCTCGAAAATCTCGGGTACGAATTTCCTGAGTATCCGGTGCCAACTGGACACAGCATGGATTCATTTTTGCGCACCATCGTCTGGTTCGGCGCGCAACAGCGGTACGCGGCGATCAGCCCGAAAGTGAAACGCCAGATCGAAGAAGAGCTCGCGCTGATCACGAAGCTCGGTTTCCCCGGCTATTTCCTGATCGTCTGGGATATCGTCAATTTCTGCCGGGAACACAACATCATGGTCCAGGGCCGCGGTAGCGCAGCGAACAGCGCGGTCTGTTATTGCCTCGGCATCACGCCAGTCGATCCGGTGGAAAATCATCTCGTCTTCGAACGCTTTCTGAACGAGAGCCGCAAAGGCTGGCCGGATATCGATCTCGATCTTCCCAGCGGTGACCGCCGTGAAGCAGTGATCCAGGAAATTTATCGGCGTTACGGCAAACACGGCGCAGCCATGACCGCGAACGTCATCACGTATCGCGGGCGCAGTGCGGCGCGCGAGATAGGGAAAGCGCTCAATTTTTCGCCGAGCATTATCGACCGGTTCTCGCACCTGTTTGCCAGCGGCGATTTCCCGCACACGATGGAATTGGAAGCGCAGATCGAAGCTGCCGGTCTGCCGAAAAACCATCCGCGGATGCCGGCGTTCATCCGTTTGTATCACGCGATTTACGGTTTGCCGCGGCATCTTGGCCAGCATTCCGGCGGAATGATCATCTGCCAGAACAAACTCAGCTCGTTCGTGCCGCTGGAAAACGCGTCAATGCCGGGCCGCGTCGTGGCGCAATGGGACAAGGACGATTGCGAAGACCTCGGGATCGTGAAGGTCGACTTGTTAGGCCTCGGGATGATGTCGGTGATGCAGGATGCATTCGAATTGTGCAGGCAGCGCGAACGTCCTGACAGGTGGGGACTCGATCTGGCTCACATTCCCAAAAACGACGAGAAAACGTTCGAGATCATGCACTGCGCCGACACCATCGGCGTATTTCAAATCGAGAGCCGCGCGCAAATGGCCACATTGCCGCGCATGAAACCGAAATGTTTTTACGATGTGGTGATTGAAGTGGCGATTATTCGCCCCGGCCCGATCCAGGGCGACATGGTGCATCCGTATCTGGAGCGCCGCGCCGGACGCGAAGAGGTCACGTACTTCGATGATCGCTTGAAACCGGTGCTGGAGCGCACCCTCGGTGTGCCGTTGTTCCAGGAACAAATGCTCAAGATCGCCATGATCATGGCCGATTTTTCCGGCAACGAAGCCGAGGAATTGCGGCGCGCGTTGAGCTTTCATCGTTCCGGGGAACGCATGCGCAAAGTGAGCCTGAAACTCCGCGCAGCCATGGAACGAAAAGGCATCGCTCCCGACAAGATCGACAAGATCATTCAGTCCATCTCGTCGTTTGCGCTTTACGGTTTTCCCGAATCGCACGCGATCAGCTTTGCCATTCTGACTTATGGCAGCGCGTATTTAAAAGTGCATCGCGCGCCGGAATTTTATGCGAGCCTCCTGAACAATCAGCCGATGGGTTTTTACACTCCGGCCACGATTGTAAAAGATGCGCAGCGGCACGGGCTGAACATCAAACCGGTTTGCGTGTCCCAATCCGATTGGCGCTGCACGGTTGTCGATGACAACACGGTGCGTCTCGGATTTTGCATCGTAAGCGGATTGCGCCAGGAACCCGCGGAAGAGCTCGTCAAACAACGGCAGGATCACGCATTCGATTCCTTGGATGATTTCAAGCGCCGCGTTCCGCTGGCAAAAGACGAATTGCGCACATTAGCTGAACTGGGTGCCCTCAATTGTTTCGCCGAACATCGCCGCGCTGCGATGTGGAAGGTGGAAGAGACACTGCATGATGATTTGTTAGCGCGCTTGCGCGTTGTAGCGGCGTTTGTGTCAAACGCCGAATCGCAACAAAAGGCGCTTGGCACAAGCACCTCTACAACGATCCCCCTTGCGCCAATGACCTTACCCGAGCGCGTCAAAGCAGATTACGAAAGAATGAACCTGACCACCGGTCCGCACCCAATGAAACTGTTGCGCAAAAATCTGCCGAACATTTGGCGCGCGACCGACCTCGTTCAGGCGCGGCACGGTTCGACGATTCAGATCGCCGGCAACGTCATCTGCCGCCAGCGTCCCGGCACAGCGAAAGGATTTGTTTTTATCAGTCTGGAAGACGAAACCGGCGTTTCGAATGCAATTGTCGATCCAGACTTGTTCGAACGTTTCCGGCTGGTGATCACCGAAGAAGCCTTCCTTCTCATCGAAGGCCGGGTCCAGAATTCAGACGGCCTTGTTTTGATCAAAGCACGCGAGATTAAACCGCTCGTTCACGAAACACTGGTCGGCAGCGAATCGCACGATTTTCGTTAAGTTGGATGGCGCCTGACACAGACGGCCTACAATGTTGGATTACTTCGGAGGCTTTGCGGGCTGTCGTGACTTGATCGGCACTTCTTCCTCTGGCGCGATTTCGTATTCCGGTTTCTGAACCCCCATCAGCCAGTGATCAAACCAGCCGACAATATGCTGCAAGCGCTCGACGCGATGCCACGGCTGGCCCGAGCGGGAGAGCTCGTGGGACTCGTTAGGGAAACGCACCATCACAGTGGGAATTTTGCGGAACTTCAGCGCCCGAAATGTTTGTTCGCCCCCGGCGCCGGGCGGCGTGCGATAGTCTGCCTCCCCAAGAATCAACATCATCGGGGTCTTAACATTGTTGATGTAACTGATCGGTGAGCGCGCCCGATACTCATCCGGATCTTCAAACGGCGGAGCTCGAAACCAGTTCGGTTGGAAAAGTGTGAAGTCCCCTGTGTACCACCAGTTTTCCCAATTGGAGATGTCGCGCTGCGAGACGGCTGCAGCAAAGCGGCCTGTTTGGCCGACCACCCAGTTTGTCAGCAATCCGCCGCCGCTTCCCCCCGTGACGCCGAGTTTCTTGTCATCGATATAACCGCGTTTAATCGCTTCATCCACACCCGCCATCAGATCTTTGTAGTCATCTCCTGGGTAACGATACTGGATCACGTTGCCAAATTCCTGGCCGTAACTAGTGCTGCCGCGCGGATTCGGGTACAGCACCACGTACCCCTTTGCTGCCATCCACTGGAATTCGTGATCGAAAATGAAACCGTACGCGACGTGCGGTCCGCCGTGGATGTTCAGAATCAGCGGATATTTTTTATGCGCATCGAACCCGGGCGGTTTTTGCAACCACGCCTGGATGCGTTTGCCATCAAAGCTCTCATACCAAATTTCTTCCGGCTCAGTGAGATTCAGTTTCGAAAACAGCTCATCATTCACATTCGTTAACTGCTTCGGTGACGTACCAGGAGTTGCGCGATCGAGAACAAAAAGATCGTTAACACGAGTGGGCGTGGAAATGACATAGACAAGCTTCAAAGCATCGGGCGTGGCGTGAAAACTC
>DATFXC010000157.1:0-4805 GCA_035258625.1 Candidatus Udaeobacter sp.
TCGACCTCTCGGTTTGCCCATCTATGTCGCTCGCGTCCCCGCGCCTCCATTCGAGTGGTGGAGAAAGGATGAATTAAGAAACTGTGCAAGCAATTCGGGTAAACCAGTTTGGTGGCCCGGAAGTTCTTCGGCTGGAAGAAGCGCCGACGCCGCAGCCCGGGCCGAGTGAGGTGCTTGTCCGGGTGCACGCCATCGGTGTCAACCCAGTCGAGACTTACATTCGTGCGGGGACGTACGCGCGATTACCAGAGTTGCCATACGCACCGGGGAACGACGGCGCGGGTGTGGTCGAGCAGGTCGGCGCAGATGTAACTGAATTTAAAGCCGGCGACCGTGTTTACACCGCGGGATCATTGGGCGGAACTTATGCGGAGTTCGCGTTATGCAAAAAGGAACAAGTGCATCCGTTGCCGGCAAATGTTTCGTTCGCGCAAGGTGCGGCGATGGGCACGCCGTACGCGACGGCATATCGAGGGTTGTTCCAGCGCGCTGACGCCAAGCCGGGCGAGACGGTGCTGGTGCACGGCGCGAGCGGCGGTGTTGGGACTGCGGCGGTGCAACTCGCGCGCGCGCAGGGTCTGCGCGTGTACGGTACAGCGGGCAGCGAAAGAGGAATCAAACTCGTTCGCGAACAAGGCGCGCACGAGGTGTTCGACCATCGCGCGGCTAATCATTTTGAGCAGGTCATGAAAGCTACCGGCGGGCGCGGTGTTGACGTGATCGTCGAATTGCTGGCTAACGTGAATCTCGGAGGGGATCTGACAATTCTGGCGAAGGCCGGTCGCGTCATGATCATCGGGAGCCGCGGTCGGGTGGAGATCGATCCGCGCGATACGATGAAACGCGACGCGGATGTACGTGGGATGATTTTGCCGAACACGCCGCCGGCGGAACTGGCAAGCATTCACGCTGCGCTAATAGCCGGTCTGGAAAACGGGCCGTTGCGTCGGGTGATCGGCAAAGAATTTCCACTGGCTGAAGCAGCCCAGGCGCATCGCGCGGTGACGGAACCAGGAGCGTTGGGGAAAATCGTACTCGTTCCGGACAAGTACCAATTAAGAAAAACGAATCAGGAACCCAGGAACCCAGGAATTGGATAACCGAAATGGAGGGCGAAGCCCGGAGGGTAGCGGGAGCTGGCTTTGCGACGAGGTCAAAGCGGGAAGCAAAAAACATCAGGAATGCAGGAAAGAAATTAAGGGATAAAGAGCTTCTTAATTCTTCACTCTTAATTTCTTACCACAATGTCTCCTCGCCCGGCTTTGCTCGTGATTGCGGTGGTGTTTGCGATCCTGAATGCGGATATCACCACGGTCAATGTGGCGTTGGTCACAGTGGGTAAGGATCTTCATTCGGACCTGGAAGATCTTCAGTGGGGACTCAACAGTTATATGCTGGCGTTTGCCGCGTTGATAGTCGCGGCCGGGCGCCTTGCTGATGTCTTTGGGCGCCGGCGTTGTTTGCTCGTGGGTTCACTTCTCTTTGCGATGGCGTCACTGATTTGCGGAATCGCGCCGACACTTTCGGTGTTGGTAATCGGTCGAGTATTACAGGGCGCCGGCGGAGCGCTCATGCTTCCCGCTGGAATGGCCATTATCTCTGCCGCCTACAGTGGAGAGGAGCGGGCGGTCGCTCTCGGAACATTAGTGGGCGTGGCTGGCGTGGCTCAGTCGATTGGGCCATTGGTCGGTGGTTTTCTTACAGCTGAAATAAGTTGGCGCTGTGTCTTTCTGGTCAATCTGCCACTCATCGCCGTGATCATGATTGTCGCGCTGCGCGGAATTCAGGAATCGCACGATCAGACTGTTTCTCGAAGGCTTGATGTTGCGGGTGTAACCCTTCTGGCCACCGCGCTAACGAGTTTGTTAATCGGGCTTGATCTGACGGAGGGAAGCGACAGCAATCCGCAGCTGGCGGTTGGACTGATTATGCTGTCGTTAATCTTGCTGGGGGTATTCACGATCGTTGAACGGGCCACAAGCAACGCCATTGTTGATGGAAAACTTCTTCGGCTGCGGCCCTTTCTTTGTTCCTGCGTGGCAAGCTGTCTTCTGGGATTCGTGTTCTTTCTCTTCCTGTTTATCGCTGCGCTTTATTTACAGGAAGAACTTGGCTACAGCGCGTTCACTGCCGGAATTGCTCTGGTCCCGTTCAGTCTTGTCCTCGCTGTGACAGGAGTGATGGCCGGACACCTAACGAGCCGGTTTCAGCTGACGAATCTTCTAATTACGAGCTGTGTTTCCATGGCGTTGGGGTTGGCGGCTCTTTCGTTTGTGCCTGCGTCGTATGGATACGTTGGGATGGTCTTTCCATTTCTCCTTGTCGCGGCCGGCGCCGGTCCTGGGTTTACGTTGTTAAATACCGCGGGTCTCGCGGCCGTTCCCTCGGAGCGGTCCGGCCAAGCCGCCGGGATAATTTATATGTTTCGATTCGGCGGGGGCGCAATAGGAGTTGCTGTCGCCAGTACGCTTCACGGCGCGTTTTTTCACAGCGCACTGGTGGCCACATTATCGAAGACACCGGTATCGGCCGCGTTGCAGAAACTGTTGGAGCAACCGGGTGCGGTCGAGCGCTTGAGACGGCTCGAAAGCGGACTGATGGCGAGTCAGATCGAACAAGTTCGCCTGGCATTTCACGAATCATTCGTGGCTGCGTTTGCCAACACGCTTCGGCTTAACGTGATATTGCCGATCGCGATTGCGGTGCTCGTAATCGCCCTGATGGACAACAAATTGAAAATGCAGAAGCATTAAGAGTTGAAGCGTTGTCTTTGCCGTCGAGCGGGCAGACGTTTGGATTTGATCGGGGAGCACGCCCGTCCCAGGTGCTGGTTTTAGGAAGCCAGGGAAAGAAACTAATCGGGTCGCGAATTAGTTCGTTTTGCGCCACACGACGTCTTCGTTGTTTCTCCTGTCGATCAGCGCGTCGACTTTACCGTTAGCAGCGTAACGGAACAGAATTCTGCCTTCGACACCTTTGCGGAAGAAAAGCTCTGATGTCTCCGGCAGCAGTTGGTCCTTTTTGCCGTTCCGTTCAACGAATAGCTTATCGCCTTCACTAGTAACCGATCTTGTTTGGCCAGGCGCCAGTTCGTACGTGCCGATGAAGTCGGCAAACTTTTTCGGGTCGGTTTTTCCTACCCCTGGATCTTCATAGTAACGATGTGCCTGACTTGCGATGATCTGCCAATTACCGTTGCGCTGAAGCCACGTGTCGGTGATGTGATAACGCGCTTTCAGATTTTGGCCGAAGATTGTCTCGGTCTCGTCCGCATCGTAACTGAGTATCGCGGTGTTCCCAATGATTCTGCTCTGAACGTTCTCAACCTTAATTGTTCCGGAATATCCAGCCGGCAGGGGCGTGATGTCGGCGATCAGCTTTGGTTTGTCGAAAACGCGTCCTTTCTCGTCCGCGAAGATGCAGTCGTCGGCAAAATATTTTTTCCACGGCGCTTGATTGCCGGGCACCACCGCATCGTAAAGCTCCTGACTGCGTCGAACCAGTTCGTCCTGCGTAATTGGAACATCCGCAGCGCAGACGATGGTTGCAGCGGACAGAAATTTAATGAACGCGAGCTGTTTCATAAGGATGATTAAGGAATAAGGGTTAAGAATACACGAAATGACGGCAGAGGAACGTTCGCGGCTAGAGGCGCTCGACAAGGCCTTGCGATCGGACAGCGTGCGCGAACACATTCGCTCTGTTGTGAGACGCGTTCGCGAGCAACTGGATCGCAGAAAAGATGCGCTCATGAGTTGGGAGCCTATTCCGGCAAGCATTTTTGATCGTGCACTACCGCCTGAGATCCGATCTGCGTGGGTATTTGTTTTGCGCGCGGACGCGGACACAGGCGCTGAAAGGCATCCGAATAGTCATCAACGCATGATGTCGTTCGAAGGCAGCGGTGATTTGCAAACCGGTGAGCCGGGAAACTGGCAATCGAATGTTTTGGTTAGCGATCCTGACGCGCCGTTTGAACGGCGCTGGATTTCAATCCCGGCGAATGTCTGGCATCGCCCGGTGATAAACGCCGAGACCGATTGGGCAGTTGTCTCCTTTCACACTGTGCCCGCCGAGGAATTGATTGAAGAGCGTCCCGATGACAGCAGCGAAGCTGGTACTAGGCAAATGAAGTATCTCAAGCCGAAGTAACGGATTGCAAAGATTCGACGAATTCAGTACGAACGGCAGATTACCAACTATGAAATCAACAACACCTCTTTTCCTCAGCAGTATTGCCGCCGGCTGCGCAGCACTGTTAATCAGCTGCGCCAGCACACAGAGCACCACGCAAAACAAAGAGAGCATGCTTGTGGCCTCCGGATTCAAGGTCATCACTCCGAAAACGGCCGCCCAAAAGCAAAAGCTCCAAAATCTTCCGGCCGGGCAGGTGACGATGATCAAAAAGGGCAAGAAAACGTATTACGTCTTTCCTGACCCAGCTCACAACCAGGCGTACGTCGGTGGACCCAAAGAGTACCAGGCCTATCAACAGGTCCGCGCCGACAAGAAGCTCGCCAGGGAAGATCTCCAGGACGCCGAGATGTATCAGGACGCGACGATGGAATGGAGTCTATGGGAAGGGGGCGAAGGAGTGTGGGGACCAATGGGTGGGCCGGTGCCGGGAGCATTTTAAATCAGGGCTGGCACATACACGTGCGCCAACAATCCAGGAATCAGTGAGGCCAGAACTTCTGTCGGGGTGTTCCTGCAGCTGTGGCTGGGCAATCTGGTTTTGCAGCAAACACTCGTGGGAAACTGAATGAAGGACGCCACGCATCGGAGACAGTCGACTAAGCAAGTAA
>DATFXC010000158.1:0-2991 GCA_035258625.1 Candidatus Udaeobacter sp.
GGCGCGTCCGCCTTTTTTGAGAACACGAAAGATTTCCTCGAAGAGTTGTCGTTTTGATTTCGGCTCGACCAAATTCAAAACGCAATTGGAAACAACCACATCGATGGAATCGCTTGCTACCAGTGGATGTTTGACGCGCAATTCCTCCGCTAGCGCATCCGCAGCGACAAATGACGTTGCGTTTGTGATTGGGCTCCTCTTCAATTGTCGATCTAACTCTTCGAGATCGAGCGCCAGATCTTGAATTCGGCCTTTGCGAAATTCGACGTTTTCGTAACCGATTCGCTCGGCCACAATCGGCGCATTGCGCCGCGCGACCTCCAGCATTTCATCGGTCATATCAACGCCGATGACTTTCCCTTTTGCGCCGACAATCTGTGCGGCGATGAAACAAATTTTGCCTGTGCCACTGCCAAGATCGAGAATCGTTTCGCCTTCGCGTAAGCAACGCGTCGGATCGCCACAGCCATAGTCGCGCTCGATCACTTCCTGCGGAATCACTTTCAGATATGCGGATTCGTAATCGACTGGACAACAAAGTCGCGTGTCGGCTGATTTTGCGCCGACGGCGTACCGCTCCCGGACGATACTTTCTCTGCGATGACGTTCAATCATGTTAATCGCAGCTTTAGCACACTGTTTTATTCCTGAAAAGCCTGCGGTCCTGGGTTGGAACGGATCGTGTCCGATGCATGTTGCCAGCGGCATCGTAAAACGCGAATCACAGCACGATGTGAACGACTGCTGTGCATCGCGTAGCCGATGGCATGATCCGGCGTGTCGTACCACAGGCGACCGAACGGCAGCGCATCGGAAATCAGATCGACGCCGCGTTTATCTTTGCGCGGGCGGACTTCGTAAACGTGCATTGGGTGCTCGGCGGTTCGCTGCATCGCTTGGTTAGATGGTTCGCTCAAGTTTACCGCAATCGAGGCCACGCCTTTCTTTCCTTTCCAATGTGGAGAACGCCGTAAAGGATGGCAATACCAAAAACGGCTCCAAAAAGTCCCTGCGGCCCTAGCCCAATAGAAAAATTCACCGCAACTCCGGCCAACGTCGAGACGACAAAGAACCAAAAACCCCAGCGTTTCCATCTGAGAAGCGCGATGGCGGAGATCACGTTAATAACTCCACAAATCGCAAGAGCCCATAAAGCCCAATCAGGCGTTCGCAGCCCGTTCCGGCGCAGCCATTCGGTACCGAACAAATACATCGGAGCTATAGCGGAGTTCACGATGATGACGAACACCAGATATGTCGTGAGACACCCGTGTCGCCCAGACCCAACTGGTGTGTCGCTTGGATTATTAATTGCATCTTCGTCCATAGCTGCGGGGTCTTACCATCTAACTAGAAAGAGATAAGCCACGGCAGGGTGTCGTCGCAAGCACGCTCACGTTCAGAGCACCAGGGGCCGTTGGCTTCATCGATTGGTTAGATGCTTACGTGTCGTCGCAAATAATCAAAGCAGTCGACTCGCGGTGTGCGAAGGCACGAAATCACTCACTAGAACTCAGCTGTCGGCTGAATCTTAAAAGAAGTCTCACCTGGGGTAATGCGAAAGTGACAGCTGTGACCAGCACCCAGTGACAATGATGTCTCGTCAAGCGTGTTCATAAGCTCTCCCTCTACGCCGAAAATGTGATAACCGGGACTAAGGAAAACGTCGACACGTTCACCCGACCAAAGTAATGCGATCGGGGCGCCATCTATGAACAGCTTCGCGCGCACACCTACGTTGAGACTGCCTGAATCACGAATGATGGTTACCTGAGCCTTGTGTGGAGACGCTTGGGAGAGGCGACTGAATGCTGGCAGCAAGCGAGACTGTGGAACGCCTCGCGATTCACTTGTTTTCACTGGCGACGTGGCGCAACTGCCCAGAAGCAGCACGAGTAAGATCAATGCCTTCCTCCCGCGATTGCTTACTGAAAATGGAATCATGGTTAGCGGTTGTCTGTCGCTTCGGTTACTTTCTTCTGAATACTTATAACCTGCCAGGATTCGGCTTGTGGTCTAGCTTGTTGGGACGGGATTCTTGATCGCAGCTTTTTTGTTATTTCGACGTCAAAAACCAAAATGATTCAGCCTAAGACGTGCGACGTAAGGGCGTTAACACCTAACGTGATATGGATAGAAATTTTCCGTAATATTTTACGGAATTATTCCGTCTAATCACCCCGCTTAATAAGGGGGAGTCGTACAAAGGCGGAGTCATTGGAATTCTTTTAGCGGGAAGCGCGACGCGATGCGAGTGTTGCCCGCGAGGATATTGAAAGTTGATACAACCCGCGGTCAAGTTGCAAGTTTGGGTTACCGTCCAAATCTGCGTCTATTTTTCACGAGCTGTAGGCCGGATAGCGTTCGCAACCCATTGCCGATCATTCCACTTACATTTCGTAAGCACGCCCTTCGCGCGCGTTAGGTGTCAAATCGGGCGGCTCTGGCCAAAACTCTTGATCATTAGTCACCCATCACTCTGTTTGTGCTCCGGATCGTATTCAGACAGCCGTGACGGATCGCCAAAGACCGCACCGATCACACGCTCGGGCCAAATCTCGAAATAACTCAGAAGCAGCGCCATTAACGGAACCAGAATGAAATAGAGACCGGGCGCGGCCATCATGAACATCGCGATCGCGCGCAGCATCAGCAGATAAACATCCCAACGAACGCGCTGCTTCAATTGTTGGTCCGGCATTTCGTCGTAGCCCAGCCGAAACGCCTTCCAAAAATGTCCAGCGGCGAGTGAACCGAATGTGGCCCATAAACCCGCCGAATGCGCGAGTTGGCGTCGCACTTCATCGCTAAACATCAACGGATGCAGCGGAATCAACACCATCCAGTAGGGCAAACCCACGATGCCAATCAGAAAAATCCACGTTACGACGCCGCGCACGATCTTCATTACCAGCAACTGGCTCTCCGATTTCTTCTGCGTCTCGCGCAGAGCACGCGGAACCAGCGCAGCGAGGATCGCCGCCAGCGCGG
>DATFXC010000159.1:0-7229 GCA_035258625.1 Candidatus Udaeobacter sp.
CCAACGTATTGCAGCGGGCAACTGTTACGCACCGATAGCGCATCTCGCGAAAGGCAAAGCATGACTCGAGAATTTCTTTCAGCGTCTCCCACCCGAATCCACTGATCAGTGGTGATCGAAGGAAATGATGAACAGCGGATGAGGCTTCCATGTAGGTCAAAGCAAAACGGTGGCTTGCTTGTTCATCCCAGGGCTCGTCCGTTAGTCTCTTTGGGTAATTGTCTGTCAGGGGCGCTATGTCGTGCGTGATGCGATCAATCTCTTGAGCATCCATCAAAAACAGCGCGCCTAATTGCTGTGGAATCTCCAAGCCGATGCGACTCAAATCTGCGTTGGTGGCCGGGTCGCTCCACAACCGGTCGATCTCTTCCTTCTGGCCTCTCCGCGCCGGACCCTTACTGCCCATCATGATCCACTGCTCATCAGCGCTGGCCCAAACCGATGCGTTCGGGAAAGCGTTATGGAACGCCCGAAGAATTGCTTTCGCTTCGTTGACTTTCAGCTGATTGATCGGGAGCCAAAAAGTGGCCATTCCGCCTTCCTTGAGGCGACTATGCATCAGCGAGAAAAATTCCTGCGTATAAAGATTGACCGAACCCGCCACTTTTGGCGGCGGCGGTTCTCCCGAAATAATATCGTACTGTCGCGGGCTTGCCTGGAGGAAGAACCGGCCATCCTGGACAAACGTGTGCGCGCGCGGATCGCGCAGCGGATTGGAAAAATTGATAGCCAAATAGAAGTCAGCGAGCCCAAGTACTTCTTTCGAAATGTCCACGACATCCATTCTCTTGACGTGTCGCCCATGTAGAAACGCATCCGCCGTGGCGCCACACCCGTAGCAAATAAGCAGCACGTCTTCCGATTCCGGACGGAAAGCCAACGGTAGGTATGCGAACATTCTCATGTAGCGCTGACTCTGTGGGCTTGTACCCGACATCGAGAAGCCGCTGGCCAAGAGCTGGTAATGATACGGTTCGCCGAAAAGGTCATACCGCAGCAACTGATAGGTGTCGGATGGTCCCTCGACTTTTTTGACCAAACGACCAAAATGTCTCGCATAGGCAAAGTGAACGTCGTCACGGTGATAGGGGAAAACCACGACGATCAGTGCCAAGGCGCTCCAAAGACCGGCCGTGGCCAGACCGATTGGGCGCCGAAATGACCAACTGGAGCGGTCGCTCACGAGAATGCCAAGCAGGACGTAGCCCGCAGCGCAGAGTACGAGGCTCCATTGGTAGCCAACGCCCGGCAGTAGCAGGAAACTTGCAAGAAGCGGGCCGACTGCCGCTCCCGTCGTATTGAACAACGTCGTAATTCCGGTGCTGTTCATCCGGTCACCCACGCTGGCCTGAACATTTGCCACAACCGATGGGAACAAAATTCCCGACAGCAAAGCGGCGGGGAACATCAGCACGATGGAGCCTAGTGTGATCGCCCGCCAGGAGAGGTCAAACGTGCCTACGCGCATTTGGACTAACGCTGGTGGAAAAAACGAGTATGAGAGAAGCGTTGCAATTGCGGCCAGCAATAACAGGACAGACAGCAAGTGATTCGGCCGAATTGAGCGGCGGTGAAGCGCTCCTGAAACGAGGCTGCCCAATCCAATTCCTGCCAGCACAACAGCGAGCATGACTGCGAACGCCGTCGGCGAGGAAGGGACATACAGGCGGAGGAATCGGAACCAAACCACCTCGAGGCAAAGCAGAATGCAGCCCGTCCCAAAGCTGACTAAAAGGAGACGCCACGGAGGCCGATAGCTTGCGTCCATGCGCAGCGGAAATTTGGAGTGCGGCGACATGTCGCCGCCTTCAAAAGCGCGGAGACGTCTGCGCACTGCATGGGCAGCGACGCCGTCCCTAAATCGCGCGATCAACAGCGCGATCGCCGCGGCGGTACAAACGGCCAAACCCGCAACCAAACTCGTGCCGCGAAGTCCAAACGCTGCGATCAGATAACCTTCGCCAAGCACAGCACCAGCCACTGCGCCCAATGTGTTCGAGCCATAAAGAAAACCGATCGCCCGCCCAAAATTCGTTTGTCGCAAAACCGGGTCTTCGATCAACACTGGAAGCGTCAGGCCCATCGCTGTTGTCGGCACGAGCATGATCAGAAAAGACACGGTGAAGCGCAGACTGAGGAGGGTCGGCTGATAATTCCACAGCGTCTGCCACACCGCTCCCATCAAATCGCCAAGCACCGGGAGGCCAAAAACAATCGTGCACCCAAGGAATGCGACGAGGACCTCCAACCCAGCATACAAATGAAGCGGCCGCCATCGCCGGATTCTCGATGATGCAGCCAGCGCACTTCCCAACGCCAGGCCCGCCATGAAACTGGAGAGAATCAGCGCCGCAGCCCAGATCGAGTTGCCAAACGCCAATCCACTGAGTCGCAGCCACAGCGTTTCAAAAATCAGCGCGCCGGTGCCGGAGAGGAAAAGGACACCGGACAGGGCCGCGACGCGCGTGCTTTGCGATTCTGCCACATGTGATGCGCGTTTTGCATGAGACACGCGGGATTTTTGCAAACTACCTAGCATCGCGCAAAACCGGTCCCGTATTCTGCAGCACGGCGACCTGATTTGGTATTCGAGTGGACGAGGTCAGCAAAGTCGATGGCTTTCTGCGATGCATCGGACTTTTCCAGTTTGAACATCACGCGAGTCTCAATGCATCGGAGCCTATCGGCAATCACCAATTCGCTATTGGCTATTTGCCATTGGCCAGTACGCTAGCTTCGTGTTCACGGGATTAATCGAAGAAGTTGGTACAGTTGTGGCCGTGCGCGCACGTGATCACGGGACACAACTACAAATCGCTGCGCCGGAAACTGCCAAACGCGTCAGAACGGGGGAGAGCGTTGCCGTGAATGGTTGCTGCCTGACGCTGAGTTCGCGCCGCGGCGATCGGCTGACCTTCGATCTGCTTGAAGAGACAATCGCTCGCACGAATTTCAAAAAAATGCAGCGCAACAGCCCTGTAAACCTGGAGCGGGCTTTGCGCGCTGACGGTCGCCTCGGCGGACATTTCGTTCAAGGCCACATTGATTGCGTCGCGCCCATTGTTGCATTCGACGCGAAAGGCGCAGACTTCCGAATGGAAATCGAATTGTCGAGCAAGTTCGCGCAGCATTTAGCCTCCAAGGGTTCGATCGCCGTCAACGGCATCAGTCTTACCATCGCGGAAGTTCTTCCGAGAAGCTTCGCTGTCTGGATCATTCCCTACACGAAGCGTCATACCAACCTTGATCGTGCAACGACCGGCGATCTCGTAAACCTTGAGTTTGACGTTCTGGCGAAGTACGTAGAGAGAATCATTGCGCCGTCGCTGACAAAGAAATGAAGGCGCATCGCCCGACCAAGCGGCGTCCGCGGGTTGTAGGCGTTATCGCGTCGCTCGCCGATCTTGAGCCCGCGCTGCGGATGCGCAGGCCGCCGGACTTATTCGAACTGCGGTTAGATCGTCTCGCAAACATGGCCGATCGACTGGAAAAGGTGTTACCCAAGCTGCACACGCCGGTCATCATCACAGCGCGACATCCGCGCGAAGGCGGCGCCAGGAAATTGCGGCTGCGGCAACGCCGCGACCTGCTCGCTCGATTTTTGAATCGCGGCGATTACATGGACGTCGAGTTACGTTCAGCTGCTGCGCTGCGGTCCCTACTCATGTTGGCCGAAAAGAAAAAGATCCGGCGAATCATTTCATTCCACAATTTCAAGTCGACACCCAGCGCGCAAATCTTGGCTGCGAAAGCACGCGAGGCCAGATCGCATGGCGCAAATATTTTCAAAGTTGCTACCCGCACTGACACACCGATGGAACTCGGACGTCTCCTCGATTTCATTACCACAAGCCGCGTGGATATTCCGCTTGCGGTAATGGGCATTGGCAAACTTGGTGCGATTTCACGTGTCCTGCTCGCGCGCGCCGGATCGGTCCTGATTTACGCATCGCTTGGTTCGGTAACTGATGTCGAAGGGCAATTGTCGCTGGAACAACTCCGCGCATTAGGCTTCGGTCCATGAAACTGGTGACCCGCTCGAGTCGATTCACCCCTCGAGACTTGCCCTTTGCCCGGCACGTATAAGGTACCGATGAAAGTACATCATGTCCTCATCCGTAACTTTACCCGAGCAATTACCCGTGATGCCGCTGCCGGGAGCAGTGCTGTTTCCACACGCCCTGCTGCCGCTTTACATTTTCGAGTCGCGTTATCGCAAGATGCTGGAGCACGCGCTCCAACAGCATCGGATGTTTTGCGTGACGCTAATCAAACCGAGCTGCCCGGATTGGCATGCCGCCGAGGATTTTTTCCACCGCGCGACCGCTGGATTGATTCGCGCATGTGTCGGACGGAGCGACGGCACATCGAATTTGATCCTGCAAGGTTTACAACGTGTGCGGTTCACCAGTTTCGAACAGGAGAAGCCATTTCCGATTGCGACGATCGATGCTGTTGAATCACGCGATCCGACCACAGTCGAGACCGAAGCGCTCGGCGCAAAAGTAATCGAGCTTTATGGCAGCCTCAAGCACGATCGCCGTCAGCTTCCCGCAAAACTGGATCGGTATCTTTCCGAATTGCGCGATCTGGAAATGCTGGCGGACCTCATGGCTTCAACGTTCGTAAACGATCCGTTGCGCCGGCAACGCCTGCTCGAAGAACGCTCTGTCAATCAGCGGCTGCGTTTTCTCATCAGATATTTGCGGGATGAGATCGGCAACGCCGCTGCGTAACGGAATGGAGTGCTGGAGTATTGCTGAGCCATCATCCCACCATTCCATTACTCTACTATTCCGTTACTCCAGCTCTGATCCGCGCATATTCTTCCATTACATAACGGTCGGTCATTCCGGCGATGTAATCGCAAACTGTGCGATGCAATCCTTCCTTTTCGACTCGTCGCGTCGCGCCCTCGCCCAGCCTTTCGCGACCGGCAAGGTATGCTTCAAAAACGCACCGCAGCATCTCGCAAGCGCGCCGGTTCACTTCCGCCACGCGCGGATGGTAATAGACATTTTGGTACAAAAATTTGCGGAGCGCCCTATTGGCTTCGGCCAATTCATCGCTGTAGCGGACAAGCGGCGCGCTTTGCCGGCGAACGTCATCTGCGCTCTGCACGCCTGATTCGGCAATCGCGTCCGCGCTGGTGGCGACCAGGTCGTGCACTTCGCGATCGATGATGTCCCGAATAATCAGCTTGTGCAGGTCCGGTTCGCGCGCGGCCGTGTAACGCGCGAGCACCGCGCGATGACTGTTGCGCCACACCTCGTTCTCTTCCAATTGCGCCGGACTTAAGATTTCAAAATCAACCGCGTCGTCGAGGTCGTGACTGTAATAAGTGATCTCATCCGCCAGATCGGCAACTTGGCCCTCCAGCGATGAACAATTGTATTCTTCTCCTGCTGGAGTGGGGAATTTGTAAGGTCGCTCATGCTTTCGCAAACCTTCACGCACTTCGAATGTCAGGTTTAATCCTGGAAAATCTGGATACGGCGTTTCGAGCAATTCGACCGCGCGCACACTCTGACGATTGTGATCGAACCCGCCGTGATCGCGCATGCATTCGGACAGCATCTCCTCGCCTGAATGTCCAAAAGGTGCATGCCCCAGGTCGTGCGCGAGCGCGATTGCCTCCGCCAGATCCTCGTTCAGCCGCAACGCGCGCGCGATGGTGCGGCTAATCGACGCCACCTCGATCGAATGTGTCAGGCGCGTGCGCAAATGGTCGCCGGTGCCGTTGAGAAAAACCTGCGTCTTGTATTCCAGGCGGCGGAACGCGCGCGAATGAATGATGCGCGCACGATCGCGCTGAAATTCGGTGCGATAGGCGTGACTCGGCTCAGAGTGTTGCCGCCCGCGCGATTCGCCCGATTTTTGAGCAACGGACGCGAGCACTGTGCGCTCTCCCTCCTCCATTTGTTGGCGGGTCTTCCATTTTGCGCTCATTTATCCGAAGTGTACAGGAACCCGGCGACTTCGGCTAGATCCGCTGGACGAAAGAGGTTTCGAATTATTTGTCGATTCACCTATGAAAAAGCGCCAAACGAAAAAGCTTACGCCGGAACGCCTTCAACAGTTCGGCTTCGCTTACGCGCCGCCGCTGATCATCAGCGCTGCGGTAAACAACAAGGTTTTTGATACGTTGCAGGGCGGAGCGAAGACGGCTGAGGAACTCAAAAAAGGAACTGGCGCGTCCGCGCGAGGGTTGCGCGCAATCATGGACGCGCTTGTCGGCTTGGAACTGCTGAAGAAAGATCGCCAATCGAGATATTCTCTGACGCCAGAGAGCCAGACATTTCTTGTCAACGAAAAACCGGGCACGCTCGCGGGATTTTTCGGATCGATTTTGCCGGCACTGACTTCGCGCTGGCTTCGGCTGACCGACATCGTGCGTGACGGGCGACCACCCGTCGCCGTAAACCAGGAAACCGAGGGCACTGAATTTTTTAGTCAACTCGTGGAGACGATCATTCCGATGAGCTACGCCGGCGCGCAGAAACTTGCCGATCACCTGAAGGTCGCGAAGGCCAAAGAGCAGGTGCGTGTGATCGATCTTGCGGCGGGTTCCGGAATCTGGGGAATTGCGGTGGCCCAAAAGTCGCCGCAAGTGCGGGTGACGGCGGTCGATTGGGCGGGGATGATTCCCACAACGAAGCGCATCACTGAAAAATTTAGTGTGCGCGATCGTTTCGACTTCATCGAAGGCGACTTGTTAGAAGCGAACTTCGGCAGCGGCTACGATGCCGCGACGCTGGGGCACATTCTGCACAGCGAAGGCGAACAACGTAGTCGTCAATTGCTCAAGAAAACTTTTCGCGCGTTAAAATCAGGGGGCACTATCGCCATTGCAGAGTGGCTGGTGAACGATGAGCGCACCAAGCCCCTGCCCTCACTGATGTTTTCCGTGCAAATGCTCGTAAACACCGAAAAAGGCGACACGTTCAGCTTTAACGAAATCAAACAGTGGCTGGAGGACGCCGGTTTTAAAAAAGTGCGGAAACTCGAAGCGCCCGGGCCATCACCGCTCATTCTGGCCACCAAACCGTAACAACCGCGTATTACGAATCTGCTTCTCATCCGCGCGTCAAAGTGTTTTGATTCGCGAAATGAAAACGAAAACGAAGTCGCGCTCAGAAACAAAAACCCGCCCGCCCGCGAGAAATTCTGAGCAAAATGTGCCCTACCGCAAACCGGCGCTTCGCAGTGACGCATTCGCCAGGGCGCTG
>DATFXC010000160.1:0-11581 GCA_035258625.1 Candidatus Udaeobacter sp.
CGCCATGGCATTAACGTTTTCTTGATGAGGATCGGCGCGCTGCTGCGGCATCCAGCTCTCTTTGTGTGAGACCAAGCCTCTCGATCTTTTCCGCGATCCGCGGCCATTCGTCAGTGAGAAATTTCTGGCGTTCGCCTTTCAACAACTGATCGCGCGCGCCTGGTTTAACGAACATCCCCAGGCCGCGCCTCATCTCGACCAACTCCTCATCCACCAATTGCTGATAAGCCTTCAGCACGGTAAGCGGATTGACCCGGAACTCAGCTGCGACCGTGCGCACTGACGGCAGCGGATCACCTTCTTTGAGCACGCCATCGAGGATCATATGCACACCACGATCACGAAGCTGCCGATAAATTGGCTGATTATCACTCCATTCACGATTCATCCGCTATCTCACGTTTCCGTCGAACCAAAACGCGGCGCTGCTTCGATCGACCACTGTTTCCATGTGTTATAGTTAACTATAACACTACATCACGTGCAAGCTCTTTTTTAAAATTTTTGTCGCAGCTTACGCCACTGAAAAACAGTCAGTCGGCGTCTCGCCTCGATGAGGTTACCTGCTGTCGCCTAGAGATTGTAAGCGAGCTTGTGGCTCGGTTGATACAGCTGGATGTCATCGGCCCCGGGCACGATCATCATGATGACGCGACCGTACTCGAGTTGCTCGATCGGACCTCGGAACTGCGCTCCTTTCGCCCGCAACTCGTCGACCGTCGTCTCAATGTCGTTGCACATCAATGCTATCGAGTGGTGCCGCGGGTGATCGTATGTTTGGCCTTGCCACACGCTGTGCGTCGGGTGCACACCCATCTCGCTCTGCCCCGATTTGAAAATCAGCCAATTGTCATCGAAATCCTCGGCCACGTACTTCCACCCGAGCACGTCCCGCAGAAACGCCCGCGTCGCGTTAGCATCGTCGGAGTAAATCAACGTATGAATTGAGGTAATCATGTTGTCACCAATTTCATGTTGGTGCTACCGGGAGCAAGCAGAATGCAGATCGAATCCAAGTTCACAGGCATAAGGCGGATCTGACGGGGTGATCGCCGCATAGTTTTTTGCAAACGCTCCTGCTTAGATCATGCTTTTTGCTCGGCCAATTTCACCAGCGTGAATAAGGCGCGGTTCATCGGAACGGCGACGCCCAGTTCTGCCCCCCTGCGCGCAATGTATCCGTTCAACGCATCGATCTCTGTGGGCCGGCCGCGATTCAAATCTTGCGCGGTTGAAGAAAACGCGTCCGCCATTTGTGTGGCGATCTCCATCGCTGCGGCCATTCCCGAGTCGCGGTCAACCACGTCCGGTAACACGACGCGCGCAGCGCGCGCGACTGCCAGTACTTCGTCCACAATCTGTTCCATCAGCCGTTTTGCATCGGCGTTTTGTGCGATTTGGCCGTAACGAGCCTGGCCCAATGCGGAGATCGCGTTCAGCGCGCAGTTGCACAAAAGCTTCAGCCAGAGTTTGCCTTCAATGTTGTCCGAGATTCGGCATGGAATACCGGCGCGAACGAAAAGATCTGCCAGGTACGTTGTTCGTTTGGAGGGCGGTCCGATGATCAAATCACCACGCGCGAGATGTTTCACGCGACCGGATTCGGGCACCGACACCGCGACGTAAACGACCGCTGGTACGGCAACGACGTTGGCAGCAGCGCGAACTTGATCGGCATTGTCGACGCCGTTTTGCAAACAAACTACCGTCGCATCTGGCCTAACGAATTGAGCGATTTGTGCTGCGGTCGCAGCGGTATCGTTCGCTTTGACGCAAAACAGAATCAGCGAGCAATCTCGAACCGCGCTGATGTCGGTTGTCGCCCTGGCCCTGATTCGATCCTGACCTTCTGATTTATCGAGAACAAGACCTGTCGCATTGACCGCGTCAGCGAAATGTTTTCGCCCGATTAAAATAGTGGGCGCGCCCGCGCGTGCGAACATTCCGCCGAAATAACCGCCCACCGCGCCCGCGCCTACCACTGCAATTCGTGGCCATTCTCGAATTTCGCTCATTCGCTGTCTTTAGGCGGCACGAATTGCTTCAAGTCATAGGTGGAGTAAGCCGTGGGCTTCTCGCCTCTGGCGATCATTGCGTCGACGACACGAACAAACGCTTCCGTGTGCCAGTGTTTGCGTGTCTGCCACCATTCACGAATCCCGTTGTACGCAAGGAAGTCGCTCATGGTTCGATCAATCTCATCCCATAACTCGCCGCCGAGTATTCCTTCGCGTCGGGAGTAATACATTCCTTCAAAGTTTTTAAAGAAACGGTTTTGAAATGCACTAAAACGAAGCTTCGATACCGCATCCAAATCGTGGAAGGACTGCACACCGCTGAGAAACAGCGCCGCAAACTCTGCATTCTCGTGCAACGCCTTTGTCAGATCGCCCCATTGCACTGTGAGAGCGTTCATCGCTTCCTGACGACGTTCTCTGGTCTGCTCGCGGAGTTGCACCGCAAAATAAATGAGAGAAGGAATTCCGACCAAGGCGGTGGCCGATTGCGCGATGGCTGTGATCATTTCCCAGTTCATCGAATCGTATGTGGTTTAAGTGAATCCAATTCGCTTTCAGGAGCGACGAGAACTTCACGGCAAGTGTACCGCTATTTTTTCTCAGCAGTCGCTGACGCCGAAACCGCCAGATCGGAATTCCACATGTCAGCAGCGCACTTCCAATTTCCGTCAGATTGTTTTTCCCAAACCTCCAAGTATTTTCCGCGGTCGTTGCTCGGTTTGCCACTGGCGTCGTTCATGGTCAGTTCGTACGTCCCGCTCACCCACGCCATCTCGCCAGATTTTCCGAGTTTCACTTTCTTGGGTTCCCATGTGATGACGAGGCCGGGACTCGCTAGCATGTCTTTCCAAGCATTCCGAATGCTTTCCTTGCTGGTAGCGCTTGTCGTGTTTGGAGGCAGCACGACCGCATCATCGGAGTAATACGCGATCGTTCGCTCGACATCTTTAGCTGCTGCGGCTTTCGCCCATTCGACATCGAGATTACGAAGCATTCGCTCGACAGGCTGGAGATTGCTCGCGCTGTCGGACGGCGAACCGGCAGTTGGTGGTTGCGAAATCGAAACCGGCTCGTTCTCAGAAAACCTCGCAACTGGCTTCGGTCGCAGCAGTTGGTAGGCAGACAGACCAAAAGCAATGACTGCCATGCCGATGATAAATCTCGCGAACTTGCGGCGGCTCCAGTACGGAATGATCTCGTCAGGCGAAAGATCTTCCGTGCGTTTCAAACCTTCGGGCGTCATTTCGTACGCCCACGAAATAAACAGCGCCACCGCGAAACCCAGCCCGAGCAACACCACGAACGCCGTAATGATCCACTCTGGCGCGTCGAGCATTGGCAAAAAAACCGATGCGATCTGGATGAGTAGCCATGCCACGACTGCATAAGTCAGCGCAACCCTGAAAACGTTACGTCTTCTCAGTTCAGCAAATAACGAAGCCTTTTCACTCATGACTCTGCGGGTAGACTAAGTTTGGCGAGCAAGTTCTTGTATCGAACATCATCGCGCAAGCTGCGCAACAACGGATCTACCAAAAGACCGAGCATCCCCGCGTCGCGATCAGCAAACGAGATTTGTAACCACTCGAAAGCTTTGTCTTTCTCGCCACGCACGGCGTAGACCTCAGCGATTTGATACGCAAACCCCTCTCGGGCCTTCGCCAGCAGGTCGGCCAGGGCCGCGTCGGCCGCCTCGCGATCTCCCACCACATATTGCGCGACCGCGAGCTCGAAACGGCGATAACCTTCATCGGGTTCCAGTTGCGCTTCGCGCAAGGCCGCGGGGCCGTCACCGCGTTGGGCAGCAATGAGTACCTGCCATCGATGATTGCCAGCACCGGCCGGCTGTAACTCTGCGGCCTTGCGTGCAGCCGCGTCTGCCTCATCAAGTTTTCCGGCATAGAAAAGAACGCGAGCCAGATTGCCTTGCGTCACAGTAGATAAAGGGTCGAGTTCCACCGCCTGGCGTGCCTGACGCTCGGCCTCATCGAATCGCCCCAAGTAAACGATGATTCGCGCCAGCAGATCGTTGGCGGTGGGATTTGCCGGAGAAAGTTCTTTCGCGCGCTTTAGCTCGTTGAGGCCGTCGGCAAATTTCCAATCCACAAAAAAGCGAACCCAGCCAAGAGCTGCGCGCGCCTCGGCTAGCGCAGGCGCGATTGCAACGGCCTTCTCCGCATCACTTCGCGCTTTCGGGTACGCGGTCGGGCGCTGGCCGGTGAGATCCCCCCAGAGAGTCCAGGCTTCGGCACGTTCTGCGTAGGCCAAGGCATATTCAGGATCGAGCTCGATCGCGTGATCGTAGTAATCGATAGCCTTACGAAAATCTTCGACATTACGACGCACGAGATGGAAATGAGCCTGGAGGTAGGCATTATGCGCTTCCACGTTCTTCGATGCACCTATTTGAGCCGAATCCGATCCGAGCAAAGTCACTTTCAGCGATTCAGCGACCGCTCGAGCGATTTCCTCCTGCACAGCGAAGATATCTTTCAGTTCGCGATCGAACGTTCGCGTCCAGAGCTGAATCCCGTTGGCGGCGTTCACCAGTTCGGCTACGATGCGCACCCGGTCGCCTTGCTTGCGAACCGTGCCATCCAAAAGCGTGCTCACGCCTAGCTTCTCACCAATTGTTTTCGGTTCCTCTTTCCTATCTTTGAACCGAAAGGATGAACTGCGACCAATAACCTTTAGTCCGCTAATTTGAGCCAGAGCAGCAATCAACTCTTCAGATAAGCCATCTGAAAAATATTCGTCCTTCGGATCGCCGCTTTCATTAATCAATGGAAGCACGGCGATTGATTTCTCGGGGCTCGCCGTCGTGATCTCACTGACTCGAGACGTTCCATGGCCAGCAGTGTAGCGGCCGATAAGGAACAAACCGACCGAGAGCGCTGCACCGATGAGCACAACATAAATCCAGGCGCCGCCGCGGGATCGTTGCCCGGCTGCATCTGCAACTTCTGTGCGTTTAATTCCTTCGGGCGTCGTTTCAAATGCCCATGCGATGATCAGCGCGATCGGAAACCCGATGATGAGGAGCAAAACTACCAAGCGCACTATCCAATTGGGGATTTCGAAGAATGGAAAGATCTGGCTGGCAACTTGCATCAGCAGCCAAGCAACAACCCCGTACGCGGCTGCAACCTTGTAGACGTTGCGCCGCTTAAGCTCGGAGAAGAAAGAAGGTTTCTCGTTCATCGTTCCCGAGTGGCCGGCAATTGGACGCCGAGTTTTTGGCACAGGGCGACGAAGCGTGGGTCGTCGCGGTATTCGAAAACAAAAGGTGTTATCACCAGTTGGGTCAGACCGGAATCGTGGGTGACGTAAGCATTGTCCAGCCACCGGAACATCTCATCTGGTTCTTTGCGAAGAGCGTGGATAACGGCAATCTGGTAGGCGCCGTTGCTCGCGTATTTGGAGGAAAACTCCCTGAGCACGGTATCAGCCGCGCTGCGATCGGGTTGCGTTTGCTGGACCAGAGTTAGCGCGTATTCGCGCCAAAAAACATCTGGCTCGAGTTGGGCCTGCCGCAAAGCAGCTGTCGGATTCTTCTGCAGGATTTCAAGCGCGGCCAGGTAGGTGTGAAAACGCGCCGCTTGCGGCTGGATTTCCAGTCCTCTGTGAAACGTTTCTTCGCCATCTTTGTAACTACCGCGTGCCACCGCCAGCCTCCCGAGATTATACCAGAGAGTGGTCAAGAGCGGGTCTAACGATATCGCTTCACGGCAAGTCTGTTCAGCTTCAGCCAGCCGCCCCTGAGCCATGAGAGAGTAACTCAATGCGTTCTTCGCGCCGGCATCGTTGGGAGACAATTCCAAGGCCCGCCGGAATTCCTTTTCCGCAGCCCGGAAATCAAGCGCTGGGGTCATCGATATCCACCCAATAGCCTTTCGCACTTCGACCAGGTCGGGTGCGAGAGAGACCGCTTTTTCCGCGGCGACGCGGGCTTCCTCATACGCTTTCTCTGCATTGTCGGTCGCGAAGCTCGCACCGTATTGCCGCCATGCCTGAGATAGTTTGGCATAGGCTAAGGCGTAGTTTGGATCCAGACGAACCGCCTCCTGCGCGAAGCTGATGGCCTTCCGAATGCTCTCGGCCGTCTGCTGTTGGAAATAAAAATCAGATTGCAGGACGGCGTTATGTGCGGCTGGATTTTGATTCGACGGCGCCGCATCCGAGCGGGTTTTCTCCCCTAACAATCTTACCTTCATCTGCTCCGCGACCGATTTAGCAATTTCGGCTTGCACAGCGAATACATCTTTAAGTTCGCGATCGTAGGTTTCCGACCAGAGCGAGCGGCCATCGGCCGCACTAATGAGTTCGGCAATGATCCGAACATGATCGCCCTGCTTGCGCACGCTGCCTTCAATGAGATTGGCGACACCAAGCTTCTGACCGATTGCAGCAGAATCGCTGGATTTTCCCTTAAAGAAGAAGGACGAGCTGCGGCCGATTACTTTGAGTTCGGGAATCTTCGCCAAGACTGCAATCAATTCTTCCGAGAGACCGTCAGAGAAATACTCGTTGCTGGGGTCGCCACTGGTGTTGACCAGCGGCAGCACGGCGATCGATTTCAATGGGTTCGACGCTGTAGCCGCCTCGCTGACTCCAGACGTTGCACGACCAGCGGTGTAGCGGCCGAGGAAAAAAAGACCTAACGACAGCATTGCGGCGACGACCACAACCGCGATCCACATCCCTCCGCGCGACCGCTGTCGTGCCGCGTCCGCAGCTTCGGTGCGCTTGATTCCCTCAGGCGTAAGCTCGAAGGCCCATGCAATAACGAGCGCGACCGGAAAACCGAGCGCGGTCAGAAGAATAACAAGTCGAATCATCCAATTCGGAATTTCCAGGAACGGAAAAACCTGCGTGGCAACCTGAATCAAAAGCCAGCCGACGACGGCATACGCGACGGCAACCTTGTAAACGTTGCGTCGCTTTAGCTCGGAGAAGATGTTCCGCGCATTCACGGGTGTTTTTCCTCGCAAAGTTTTTGGAATGCTGGGTCACCACGCAAAGGATCCCATTGCGGCTGGAGCCTTAGAAGCGCCGGTGTAAGGCAATCCTGATACGGAATCTCCAAAAGACGCTGCAGCCTTGGAATCGCACGGCTTTTGTCGCCGACTAAGACCTCGACGAACGCCAAATTCTCCTCCTTTTTAGGCCCATCCACTGCATCCTTCTCGCTTGGCAGCAACGCAATCGACCGCTCAGCTTGTTTTATCGCTGCATCCTTTTGGCCGAGCACGGCACGAGTTATCGAAAGTGCTAGCGCAAAATTCGGGTTATCAGGATCCTTCTGGTGGAGCGCTTCCAGCGAACCCAGCATTTGTTGAGCAGTGGCTCTCGCGCCGACAATATCGCCGGCGTATTGCTGGGCGAGGACCAGAAAGAATGGATTACCGAGCCTTTCGATGTCGGTCAGGTCGCTAAATTCAGTGAGCCGGTTATGAATCAATCGAATGGCCTCATCGAAATGCCGCTCCAGAAACAATTGGTTGATCTTCGTTAGGTAGGCATCAAACGAGGGGGTCTGTGCGTTTACCCCAACCAGCAATTTTCCGGCTTGTTCCAAGTTGCCCTCCGCCTCATAAATTTTTGCTTTGGACGCGAGCGTTTCGGGGTCATTCGGAACAATGTCCAACACCCTATCGTAGGTTTTTAGTGCAGCCGGGAATTGCCGAAGCATCGCGTAAGTTTGTGCGGCGTTCGCTAGCCATTGAGTGTTGCGTGGATCGAGCACAAGGGTTTGCTCCCAGTAGGCGACACTTTCATTCCAGTGCCCTTGTCGTCGGGCGATTAGGGCGAGAGCAGCAGGGACGTCGCTGCTGCCGGGCACTAGCTCTCGGACGCGGCCAAACGTCGCTTTGGCAAGCTGGTAATCCCGCAGCACCCAATATTGGTAATAAGCCTGTGCGAGCAGGGTCTCGGGCGAGTTCGGTTGGAGTTTTTGTGCGGTGTTCAAAGCCCGCTCCGTCGCGTCACGGCGAGCGGGGGTCGTATCTAGACTGTCGAAATACGTCTCAGCGCTCGCACGAGAGAGTCTGGCCCATGCCAGCGCAAAAGCTGGGTCGAGCTGCACCGCGCGCTCGTAAAAGCGCACGGCCTTTTCCAGATCGTCTATATTGATCGAAGTGCGCGCTTCAAAAGCCAAGCCCCGGAGGTACGCGTCGTAAGCCTCTGAATTGTTTGTCGGCTTAACCGCCAAGGCGCGTTGCTCGCCGCCACTAAGCTTGGCCTGCAACGATTCGGCGATTGCTTTGGCGATCTCGGTCTCCACACCGAAGATGTCGGTGAGCTTGCGGTCGTAAGTTTCGGCCCAAAGATGCGCGTCATTCAGCGCGTTGACCAGTTGCACATTTACGCGCACTTGATCCGCAGCCTTCTGTACGCTGCCTTCGAGGATATTTGCGACACCGAGTTGTTTTGCGACTTCGCGTAAATTATCCGGTGAACTCTTCAAACGCTGGGTGGATGTACGCGAAATAACTTTAAGATCGGCGATCTTCGCGAGCCGCGTCAGGATTTCATCTTGCACACCTTCGGCGAAATATGCATTCCCCTTCTCTTCACTGAGATTTTCAAACGGTAGGATCGCAATCGATTTTTCCGCGCCGGCGGCTTCTCTTTGAATCGGCGCAGTATAGCGTCCAAGAAAAAACAACGCGACGGAAATTGCGGCCCCGATCAGCGCTACATAAATCCATGCGCGGCTTTTGGACTGTTGTCCCGCTGCGTCAGCAGCCTCGGTGCGTTTGACTCCCTCGGGCGTTAGCTCGAACATCCACGCCAGAACTAGCGCGACCGGTAGACCGACGATGATGAGCAGGACAAGCAATCGGATCGCCCAGATCGGAACATCGAAGACCGGAAAGACCTGCGCGATTCCTTGAGAAAGCGCCCAGCCCGCCACAATGTAAGCGACAGCAACCTTGTAAACGTTGCGCCGCTTCAGCTCGCCGAAGAATATCTTCGGATTCATCGCCCGAGTTTACCTATTCTGATCTTTCGGCGCGAGTGACTTGACGATTTCCTGGAATCGCGGATCGCCGCGGAGCGGATTCCGCATGGGATGCAGTTTGAGTCGGCCGTAGTTAACGTAGCTCGGCATTGCCGCCAGCTTTTGCAACAGCTCGATGGCGCGATCAGGTTCATTGGTCCACGTGTAGACCTGCGCTAATCCCTCGAGCACTAATGCGCCATCGTAAATGTCTTTGGAAAGCGGCATCAAATCGACGGCGTGTTGCGCTTCTTGAATCGCCAATTCTTTGCGCCCGAGACCGGCGTCCACCTGAGCGAGAACTGCAATCGTTCGTGCGTCTCCCGGCTTAATCGCTAATCTTTGTTCCAGGATCTTTCGCGCGTTCGAGAAGGCAGCAATCGCACTCGCGGAATCGCCCTTTGCTCTTGCAATCATCGCCTCAAACCAGGCCTTCGGGAAATAGAAACTGTAATCGATGTCCTGAAAATCTTCGCGCGGCGAAGCGGCAAGCACTCGTTCGGCCTCGGCAAAATTACGGTCGATTAAAGCGAACAGCACTCGGAAGGGAGTTTGTCCACCGCCCACATCCATGTCCGGGTTTTTGGCCAGCACATCGCGCATCTCTGTTGAGTTCCCTGTTCCGTTGAAAATGGCGGAGTCCCTGCGATAAAACACAATTGGCGTGCGCTCCCCTGCAGCCAGCACGCGATCGTAAACCTGCGCAGCCAGGAAATGCTTTCGTTGCAGGTTATAGGTATCAGCGAGCAGGTTGTACGCATTTGGGTTTCGCGGGTCGAGCGCCACGGCGGCAGAAAAGTCTCGTTCCGCTTGAGCCCAATTATTGCGACGCCGGTTGATGTAACCTGAAAGGACAAAGAAAGCCGTGTCATTCGGCAGACCGGGACGCGCTATCGCCAATTCGCGTAGAGCGCCATCATAATCGCGGTGGCACCGGAACAGAAAGTCAGCCATCGCGAAGTGTGCTTCTGCTGACTCCGGATGAAGTCGCAGCGCTGCTTTAACGGCCGCTTCGGCGAGAAGGATCCGATCTGGCGTAGGATCGAGATCGAAAAAATAAAGCAGATCGTTCGCGCGCGCGACATAGCAGTACGCGGGGACAAAATCGGGATCGCGTTTGATAGCTTGATCCAGCGATTGAAGAGCGGAGAGCAGCGCAGCGCGGACGTCGTCCGCGATCAGATAGCTATCGACGATTTGCTTCGCGCGCAGGTAAAGCTCGAATGCGACCAAGTCCTGAGTTGGACGCGCCTCGATGTCGGCCTTCTGTTCAGGCGACAATTTTGCCTGGAGCTGAGCAACGATGGATTCAGCCAGCTCGCTCTGTATCGCAAACAAATCGGCCGCGGTCCGGTCGTACGTCTCGGCCCAGACCTGTGAATCGGTACGCGCATCAATTAACTGCGCAGCGATGCGCAGCCGATCACCGGCTCGCTGCACCGAGCCCTCCAGAATGTGGCTGACGCCGAGTTGTCGACCGATCTCGCGCAGATTTCGTGGCTCACCGCTCTTGTACTGGCGCACGGTCGTGTGGCTGATGACCCTCAGATCCGCAACCCGGGCCAGATTTGTCAGGATCTGATCCTGGACGCCGTCAGCGAAGTACGTGTTTTGTTTATCGTCACTCAAATTTTCAAACGGCAGAACCGCGATCGATTTTACCGAAGTGTCGGCCACTGCGTGTTGCGTAGGGGCAGCCGAATAACGACCAAGAAAAAACAATCCCACCGATACGAACGCGCCCACAATCACCACATAAAGCCAGGCGCGCTTCTTGCGAGCAGCTGCTGCCGCTTCATCAACTTCGTCGGTGCGCTTGAGCCCCTCCGGCGTCAACTCGAAAGCCCAAGCTAAACCAAGCGCAACGGGCAGACCCAGTATGATGAGCACCACAAGCAGTTGAATGACCCAGGTGGGAACAGAGAAAACCGGCAGCACCTGCGCGAGGCCCTGAGCGAGAGCCCATCCGGCGACGATGTACGCTACCGCAACTTTGTAAACGTTGCGGCGCTTTAGTTCGCCGAAGAAATTCTTCGCATTAACTCTGCGATTTTGTGCCACACGGCACCTTCAAGCGATGTGGATTGCAGGGCAATCACGAACGCTTTCGTGGTTGCCCGGGCAAGCAGAGCGCGTGCCCTACAATGTTGGCAATGCCTTCCAACTATTTCTTCGGTCCGATCAACTCTGTTCCGGACAATAATTGCTGAAAATCGGGACAAACGGAAATACTTGGGTGGCGATTTGGATCAGCAGCCACGCCACCACTGCATAGGCGACCGCGACTTTGTAAACATTGCGCCGCTTCAGTTCGACGAAAAAGTTCATGTGTTGGCCTTATCTCTAGAACGCTCATTTCAATTGGTCGTCGGCCAGGCCGATCGTTTGCAAGAATGCATTCCAGCGCGGGTCCGTTTTGAGGTTCGCGAGGAGCGGATCCCTCCGCATACCGGCCAGACCCCCGTCGCGCTGCCGGCGCGCGCGCTCGAGCCACTCGAAGGCCTGATCCTTGTCCCCGCGATACGCATGGACCTCGGCGACCTGGTAAGCTGCCGTATCG
>DATFXC010000161.1:0-10597 GCA_035258625.1 Candidatus Udaeobacter sp.
ACGAATCTGAGCGATGACCGTCTCTGGGTTCCGTACACGAACGGCATCTGGTTCCAACCGTGTTGTTTCAATGTCACTTCTGGAGGATTCAGTCTCATCTTGAAAGGTCTTCCGGGCTCGATGGTGGGAACGCATTATCATGTCGGGGGCGTGCATGGCTACACGATGCGCGGGCGGTGGCGATACCTCGAGCACGACTGGATCGCGGAGCCCGGCACCTACATTTACGAGCCGGCGGGCGAAGCTCACACGCTGGTGATCACTGAAGATTCACCAGAACCGATGATTGCGTTTTTCGTTGTGCAAGGCGGTTTACTCTATCTCGACAAGCCGGCAAACGGTAGCTTCGCTGCTTACGAGGACGGATTCAGTCTGCTCGACCTGACGCGGAAGTATTATCGCGAAGCCGGGCTGGACGCGCGCAAACTCGATCTGCTCGTACGATAGTCTGACCTTTTCCGAAGCTCTGGTTCACACCAGCGCCTCGGACTCGGCTGGTTTTGGCTCTTTCTTCAGTTCCGCAGCTGGTTTTCGACCGGCGAACAGTCGCTCGATGACGTAAAACGTTACCGGGATAAGAAAGATTGCGATTCCCGATGCTGCGATCATTCCGCCGATGACGGTCGAGCCAAGGACGCGTCGAGCGACAGCGCCCGAGCCGGACGCGAACCAAAGCGGCAGACATCCGAAGATGAATGCGAATGAGGTCATCAAGATCGGCCGCAGTCGCAAACGCGCTCCTTCCAACGCCGCATCGAGCAGCGGTTTGCCTTTTTCGTATTCGTCCTTGGCAAACTCGACAATGAGAATGGCGTTCTTGGCAGCCAAACCGATGAGCATGATCAAACCAATCTGGGCGTAGATATTGTTTTGCATCCCGCGCAACCAGAGCGTCGCAAACGCGCCGAATACTGCGACGGGTGTTCCGAGCAGCACACTGAACGGCAGCGACCAACTCTCGTACAATGCAGCCAGGATCAGAAAAACGAAAAGGAGCGACATCCCAAACACCACAGCCGGCGAGACGCCTTTCTGCGCTAATTTCTCCTGGTAGGATATGCCGAGGTAATCGTAGCCCATTTCTTTCGGCATTGTTTGGCGGAAAACTTCTTCGAGCGCGTTCATCGCCTGGTTGGAACTGTAGCCGGGCGCGGCGGAACCGTTGATCTGGGCAGAGCGATATTCGTTGTAGCGCAGGGTGAATTCCGGACCTGCGATATTCTTGATGCTGGAGATGGCGTCGAGCGGCACGGGGTCGCCGTTCGCATTGCGAACGAAGAACTGCCCCACATTCTTCGCATCAGTGCGGTAATCGCCTTCGGCCTCGATGTAAGTTTGCCATGTTCGGCCGAAGCGATTGAAATAGTTCACGAAAAATCCGCCCATGAACGTCTGCAGCGTTTGATATACCGAGGTCAGATCGATTCCCTGCTTGATCACTTTGTCGCGGTCGACCTTCACGAAAACCTGCGGCACGTTCGGTTGGAACGTCGGAATGAGAGTGCTGAATTCGGGACGCTTGCGCGCGGCGTCGAGAAACGTCTTCATGTTTTGCGCCAGGAACGCGACATCTTTTCCTGAGCGATCTTCCAAGATGAATTGGAATCCGCCGGAAGTGCCCACGCCTGGAATCACCGGCGGCGGGAAAGCAAAGGCGATACCTTCGGGAAGAGTTGAGAGGTATTTATTTATTCGCGCCTTGATTGCGTCGTATTGTTCCTCCGGCTTCGTTCGTTCGCTCCAAGGTTTGAAAGTGACAAAGAAAAACGCGTGGTAGGTGTCGGCCACCAGGCTCAGCAGACTAAAGCCGACGACACTGGTGGTATATTGCACGCCGGGTGTTTTGCTCAAAAAATCTTCGATCTCTCGACAGACCTTATCAGTGCGCTCAAGCGAAGCCGCGTCGGGTAATTGCAGCGCCAGAAAAACGTAGCCCTGATCTTCTTCCGGCAAAAAGCCGCTGGGCAATTTGGATCCGAAAAAACCCGCGCCGATCGCGAGGACGAAGAGCAGTGCAAAACTGAGGACGGCCTTTCGAATCGCGACCCGCGACCAGTTCACATAGCCGTGCGTTGCGGTGCCGAACACGCGATTGAATCGATCGAAAAACCAACGGAGCGGACCGCGGCTCTGTTTTCGGGGCCGCAGCAACAACGCCGAAAGCGCAGGACTCAGTGAAAGCGCGTTGAACGCAGAGAAGATGACGGAGATCGCGATTGTTAGGGCGAACTGTTGATACAAACGTCCCGTGATGCCGGGAAGAAAGGCCGTCGGAATGAACACCGCAGAAAGCACGAGCGCGATGCCGATCACCGGCCCGGACACTTCACGCATGGCCTGAAGAGTCGCCTCGCGCGGATTCATTCCTTCTTCAATGTGACGTTCGACCGCTTCAACGACGACAATCGCGTCATCGACCACGAGGCCGATCGCGAGCACGAGACCGAAAAGCGAGAGCGTGTTGATCGAAAATCCGAATAAGGGGAACAAAACAAAAGTGCCGACCAACGAAACCGGCACGGCGCACAGCGGAATTAGTGTGGCGCGCCAGCCTTGCAAGAAGATGAAGACAACCAAGACAACGAGCGCGAGCGCTTCAAACAGCGTCTTCACGATTTCGTGCATGCCTTCAGTGACCGCGAGCGTTTGATCGAGGGAGACCGCGAAATCCATGTCCCCCGGGAAGCGTTGCTTCGCTTCAGCCATGAGTTGCCGCACAGCTTGCGCTGCTTTGACCGCGTTGGTGCCCGGCAGTTGATAGCAGGCGAGAATCGCCGCGGGCCGCCCGTTGAGTCGTCCCTTCAAGTTGTAGGTTTGCGCGCCGAGATCGATCCGAGCGATGTCCTTCACCCTGACGAACGAGCCGTCCGGATTTGCCCTGACGACGATCTCGCCGAATTCCTCCGGGGTTTGTAATCGTCCTTGCGCGCGAACGGTGTAAGTGAATTTTTGTCCACTCGGAATGGGTTCGCCGCCGACCTGTCCGGCGGGATTCACCGTATTCTGCTTTTGCACTGCGCTGATGATGTCCGGCACCGTGATCCCAAGCTTCGCGAGTTGATCGGGTTTAACCCACAAGCGCATCGCGTATTGGCCAGCGCCGAAAATCTGAACATTTCCAATTCCCGGCAGGCGCGTGAGTTGATCGAACAAATTAATGTAGCCGTAGTTCGCAAGAAAAACTCCGTCGTAGCTTCCTTTTGGCGAATAAAGCGAAATGAGCATCAACGGCGCCGTAGTCGACTTTTTAACGGTCAGACCGTAGTTGATCACGTCGGGGGGCAGTTGGGATTGCGCCTGCGACACCCGGATCTGCGTCAGCACGTGATCGATGTTCGGATCGGTCGCGACGTCGAAATTGACGATCAATCGGATGTCGCCGCTGTTGGCGTTGATCGAGTACATGTAGTTCATGTTGTCCACGCCACTCATCTGCTGCTCGATCGGCGCCGCGACCGATTGCTCGATCGTCAGCGCGTCCGCCCCGGTGTAGTGGGTTTGCACCTGAATCTCCGGCGGGGCGATTTGCGGATATTGCGCGATCGGCAGCGCGAGAATGCAGACGCCGCCGATCAGCGTCATCAAAATAGCGATGACAATCGCAACGATTGGTCGCCTGACGAAGAACTCTGACATTTTATAGCGCTACTTTGCCTGATCCGATTTTGAAACCAGCGCGTCCTTCGGCGGCGTCCATTCTTTCGCCGTAACTTGCGCGCCCTCGCGCGCTTTTTGAATGCCTTCAACCACGACCTTGTCGCCCGGTTTGAGGCCTTCAGTCACTTCCCACATCGCGCCGATTCGTTCGCCCATCTTTACCGGACGAATGGTGACTTTATTATCGTCGCCTACGACTGCGACCTGATAACTACCCTGCAACTCGTTCACCGCTTCCTGCGGAACAACGATTGCCCCTTTTTTCATATCGGCGACGAAGCGGACCTTTCCGAACTGTCCGGGCTTCAAAATGTTTCCCGGATTCGGAAATGTCACATAGTAGCGGATCGAGCCGGTCTTGATGTCAAGGTTGCGATCGAGCGCGTAGAATTTTCCTTTCTTCGGATACACCTCGCCGTTGCTGAGGATCAATTCGAAGTCGAGGGTCTTTATGTAAGCATTGCGCTCCGTTGCGTCAGGATGGCGCGAAACGAAATCGGTCCACGGCCCTTCGCCCGCGGTGACGACTGCTTTTATCGGATCAATCTGCGACATGGTTGTGAGTGGTCCCGTACTTGGCCCGACCAGATCGCCGACCTGATTGTTGGCGAACCCAACGACGCCATCAATCGGCGCGGTAATTTTCGTGTAGCCGAGATTGATCTCAGCCTGTTGCACCGCCGCTTTGTCGGCTTCCACATTTGCTGTGGTTGAGTCGGCCGCTGCAACTGCTGTATCTCGCTCCTGATCGCTGATGACTTTCTTATTAAACAGATCGATGGCGCGTTTTTTGTCCGCGTCAGCTTTAACCTGGTTGGCGTGGTCTTTTGCCAAAGTGCCCTTCGCTTGCGCTAATGCAGCCTCGAACGGACGTGGATCGATTTTGAAAAGCAGGTCGCCCATTTTCACCGGACTGCCTTCCTGATAGTCTCGCGAAACGATGTAACCTTGCACTTGCGCATTTATATTGGCGTTGATGAATCCGTCCAATGTCGCTACGCGTTCGAGCACACGCGGTACGTCGCGCGGCTGCACCGTAGTCACAAGGACCTCCGGCGGAGGTGGAGCAGTTTGCGCCGGCTTTCGCGAGCAACCAGCGAAAATTAACGCTGCGAGCACGAGTAAGCCGAGCACAGCGGGTCGCTTCATAATGTTCTTATTGCTGAAAAAGTTTGAAATATCTAGCGAGGATTCGGCGATCCGCCCTCTCTCTTTCGAGTGATCGTAAAATACTCTAGCGCGCTCTAGCCGCGATGCGAGTTGGTACCTAGGCGCGATTTTTCGAGTGCAACAATAATTGCGTGAAGCGCTGCATTGCCAGCAGTCGGGGCAGAACACTTGCGGCCAGGCAAGGAGATCAGTCGGTGCGTGTGAAAAGTCCGGCAGTGCGGGAATAGTCGTTGCTGCTCCTTAACGACTTATTCAATATGCTGAAACTTCGGCGGCAATCTGGGATAGGCGCGCAGCGCGAATGTTTCCGTCAGGTGCGCGACCGCTTCGTTCCATCTGCTAAGCGCATCCAGGAAATCTTGGTCGCGATCGTCAGGTGCGATCGATGCCACAGCATCGTCCTTTCTATCAGCTTTGTTTGATCTTCCGAATGACTCTTGCGCTCCCCCGGTCGAAGGCGAAGGTGCGCCTAACGCTTGTTAAATAACTTCAAGCGAGAGAGAGTTACTTGCCTAACCGATTGCACGGCGAACGGCAGGATCTTGTAAGGAACGACTTCAGCCAGGTGGCTGGCGAGCCCCTCTTCCAAGCCGCGTCGCCATGCCGCTCGCAATTCGGTATTGATGTGAACAATATTGATCCCGGCGGCGATTGCCTTTGGTAAGTCCTCATCATCCGTTCCGGATCCGCCATGCAGCTGCCGCTGTCAGTCCGGCCACAGCGGCCATCTGACTTAGCGCTGGCTTGCCGTCAGGGCCTACGGCGGCCGTGGCAAATACAGCTGCTATCGCAGCTAACGTCAGAGTCTTCCCCACCGATCCGGCCAGCAGCAACGGTTTTCGGCCGATGCGATTGTACCTTGCACTGGCCAGCACAGAAGCGGGCCACTGGTCTATGTTGATAGTTTGCTCGGAAGGCCGTTGATAGCTGATCAACGCTGAGTTGCAGCCTCGTCCAAATCAAGCCGGAACAGGCAAATGAGCAGTCCGCACACGATACAGATTGCGATCATATCGTTGCTCCTACGGAGTTGAATTCACTGAATGCGTCCGACAAAGGCGCAAGCTCAAGACGCAGCTTTTGCGATGCACAACCCGATAGCGTCTCCACGCCACTCTGCCGCCGTGCAACCAATGTAGTAGCGTTACCGCGGCGTTCTGCCCCAAGCGACTTCGGAATGGGGCAGTTGATTGGTTCGTAGTTTGTCATTTCACAACCTCTGCATTTTTGCGCCGCTCGATGGTTGCAATGGCCCTTCGCTCGGGACAAGCACCTGCGGAGCGCCAAGTGACCGGGCCGTTCGCTCAAGTAATTGCGTTCTCTCGTCAAATTTAATCTGATGGAAGATCATGGCCTGTGTGGCGATGAGCCAGATTGTGAAACAAACCATGAGGGTTCGGAGTGGGAATGGTCGACGGGTCGCGACCGGTGCTGCAATAGGGCTGCTCGGCGCGCTCCCGGCGTTCACAACGCGATCGTTGGTTGCGCGAGCAAGCTCCAATGACCGCTCGTTCACGTCCTGCGCGCCGGTTGCTGAATCCGGCAAGCTGAAGGGGTCCAAGTCGCTTCGATACTCATTCGTGTTCATGTGTTGAACTTCGTGTGCGCTACAGAGCACTGCTATTTACCGTTGGCGAGATTTTCCGCTGCCACTCCGGAGGTCGTTCACAATCCCTCGTTAGTGATACGGTGAAAATTCTCTAGCGTGTGCGCGCGCGGGGTGCTCGAAGATGGCCAATCATCTGCGATGGAGAAATTCGCCGAAATCAAAATTCTGTTCCATCCGTATTCTTAAGGGCAGAATTTATAAGTTGTGAGGAATTCATCGGAACCCGAAACCGGTATTGACGTGAACCGAGCAACTCGTTGGTTGATTGCTTCGGCCGTGGCGGTCTTTGTCTGCGGGATTCTCGCGATCGTGCTGCCTCTCACATTTTCACTCGGCGTCGCAGGATTTTTAGGCTGGCTTTTTATCTTCGCGGCCGTTGCTCACCTTGTCTTCGGGGTTCATCTCGGAAGCGGCACCCTCGGTTGGCAGGCGTTCATAGCCGCGTTGTACGCGTTGGCTGCAATCAATCTACTGGTGAATCCGCTGCTCGGGGTGGTTCTTCTTGCGTTGGTGATTGGCGTCGTTCTTATCGCCGAAGGTATCATCGAGGTCGTTCTCTTTTTCTTGCTCCGCGAATATCGTCACGTCTTTTGGATCCTGATCGACGGAGTAGTGACTCTCGTGCTCGGGATAGTAGCATGCGCACACTGGCCACCTGCCAAGTTGGAGCTGGTTCAATACCTTGTCGGAATAAGTTTCATTTCGAGCGGCATTTCCCGTTTTTTGCTGGGCTTCACAATTCGCGTCATGGAACGAACAGCGACTCCTGTTGCATGAACAGGAAGCAGTCCATACGAGCGGACTCGCGAGTGTTCGCCTGTCTATGTCAGACTACTAGTAGTAGACGGCACCTCCGCGCTTTGCGCGTGTCGGTATTCCGCAGTTGATCGTTGCTACGCGAGGCGCGCGCTACAGCGCCAGTAAAGAATTGCATTGGCAGATGGCTTCCACGGTGCGGGAATCCTTGCCGTTCACGTTGGCTTCCATTTCCAGTTGAGAACCTCGGGCAGATCTTCACCACGTTCGCAAATGTAATGTTTGTGCTCGATCAACTTGTCGCGCAGGGCTTGTTTGGCATAGGCGGCTCGGGCGGCGAGACCGGGCGCGCGATCGATCACGTCGCCGACCAGGTGGGATCGATCGAGGTCATTGAGTACGCACAAACCGAAAGGCGTGGTGATCGTGCCTTCTTCCTTGTAACCGCCGGGAACTGAAATAGTGCGAATTTGCTACTCTGCGGTCGCGCGCGATGTGATGAGGTTTTCATTTTGGTTCCACCGACAGATTACGAGATGTAGCGCGCATCGCTGCGCGCCGCTTGCGAAAACCGAAATCTCAAGGGCCACCGGCTCGCCGCGCTCGGATGCTTAGTTTGACTGGGTTTGCGCTACGCCGGCTTGCACTCGTGAACTAAGCGCTCGGCGCATAGCCTTTTCCGTCTTGTGCTTGTGCAGCGCGATCTCGATGGTCGCTTTTAATTCGGGTACTGTGTAAGGTTTGAGCAAATACCCGAAGGCGCCCGACTCGACAGCACGCGCTAATGTTTCAGTCGAGGCGTGCGCAGTCAGAAACACCACCGGAACATCAAGGTGTCCGCGGATGGCGGCGGCAGCGGCAACACCACTGATCCCGCCATCCAGTCGGATGTCCATGAGAACAAGATCAGCGCGGTTGTCCTCTGCGGCGCGCAGCGCGTCAGCAGCCGTGCTGGCATCGCCGGCAACTTCATAGCCGACCTCGGCGAGGTCGCGTTTGAGCGCTAACACAGTCAGCGCTTCGTCTTCGACAATTAGAATACGATTCTTTGACATAACATAACGAGTTGAGGTTAGGGTTGAACGTCCGCCTGTTGGCGCGACGATTTAGCGGAGAAAGAAATGGTGGCGCAGGTTCCACCCTCGGGGGCTTGGTTGATGACGAGGTGGCCGCCGAGTTGGCGTGACATTGCCCGCACGAGTTCGACACCGGCCCCAGGGTGTTTTTCCACGCCGGTCGGCGGGGGGACAAATCCGTTGCCATCATCACAGATCGTTAATGTTACTCGATCGCGAGCGGTGCGCAGTTCAGCATCAACCCTTCCTGCAGCGCGGCCATGAAATGCGTGCTTCAGAGAATTGAGCAGTAATTCGTTGGCGATCAGGCTGAGCAAAATGCTTTGGTCGAGATCGAGCGGGACGTGATCGGCGGAAACATTAAGCGCGAGTCTGCAGCCCGCGGGCTTGTGCGAGCGCAGCAGCATTTCAGCTAACTCGCGCAAATGCGGCGCGAAATCGAGGTGTGACGGCCCCAGCTCGTTGTAGAGTTGTTCGTGAAGACGAGCCATGGCATTGATGCGATCGCGGCATTCCGTAAAAACGTCGCAAACAGCGGGATCCGAGAATTTGCCGGATTGAAGCCGGAGCAAGCTGGAGACGATTTGCAGGTTGTTCTTTACCCTGTGGTGAATTTCCGTGAGCGAAACAGTCTTTAGCGCGAGTAGCGCCTTCAGGCGTTCGTGTGCACGACGCGACGAAATCACCAGTTCAGCCAGAGCGGCCGACGCAAATACGAGTATGCCGGCGTTAATGTAGGAGAGCACAATGACACGTCCGCTGCGGGGTACCATCAAGTCGGCTATGAGCACTGTCGCTCCACAAAGTACAGCAATAAACCAGCCTGCTTTTCGTCCTGTCCTCCACGCCGCCAACACTACGGGCACGAAATAAAAAACCGTGACGTTGAAGTCGGTAGCGTAATCAATCCAGCCAATCAGCATGATCAGCAAAACGGACCCGATTATTGCTACCTTGGGAGAGGAGAGGAAATCTACACTGACGCGATGCGGTTTTGTCTGCGGTGGTAAACTGTTGGCGCGCATCGTAGGTTGGTGAATTGACAAGCTGCTCCAGCTGGACCGCAAACACTAGTGCCCCCCGATTCGGTTCCATCAGCACAAATCTAAAGACCGTGGACAATTCGAGCCGTTTAAAAATAGGTCGGATTAGCGGCTCCCTCTTTTGGGAGAGCCATTAAATTTCCGTGTACTTATTGCTCATCGACTTCACATGGGTAACAGGTGCAGCGAGCCATGCGACGACCATTTCGCGCGGTGATCTTCGATCTCGACGGCGTGCTCGCCGACTCCGAGCCGTGGTGGAACCAGATCGACGCCAAATTACTCGCCCAATACGGCGTCACGTATCGCGGCGAATATCACAGAAACGTGCTGGGCGTGAGTTACCGGCTCGCGGTCGAGTTTTATAAAAATGTTTTTCGCATCTCCGCAAGTGTTGAGGAATTGATGCGGAATCGGGGCGAGATCGCGACCGAGTTCTTCGCGAACCGCGTTGGCCTGTTTCCTTCTGCAAAAGCGACTCTGGAAGAATTGCGGGACATGAAGCTGCGGCTCGCGGTGGCGACGAGTTCAGTAAGCGCATCCGCGCGTCCATTCCTCGAGCGGACGAGAATCAGCAGCTTCTTCGATGTCATAGTGACCGGTGATGAAATCGAACGCGGCAAGCCACATCCGGATATTTATCTGCGAATCGCTGGAAAACTCGGCATTCCCGCCGGCGCCTGCCTCGCCATTGAGGACGCGGTATCCGGTGTTCTCGCCGCTAAAGCCGCCAGGATGCGTGTCGCCGCCATCCCCGATACGCGCTTTGTGGATCCGCACGATTACGAGAAAGAAGCTGACTACGTGCTCGGAAGCCTCTTGGAAATTCCGGCGCTCATCCGCGGCGTTGGAGCAGCGGGCTAATTTTCGACCCCTATAATAGAAAACTTCCTGCATTGAAACTCCCTCGCTTCCCAGCTCAGTCGCTGCTACCCTCGCAGTTTTACGTTCTATGTCGCTCGCCCCAGTCGCTCCATTCTGAGTTCCTGATTAAATTCTTTTGCACCTATGGCCGAACAAAAACGCTTCCGTATCTTCGCGACGTCGCGCATCGGCGATGCAGCCGAGAACCTTCTGCGCACACGCGGTTACGATCTTGACGTTTTCCAAGGCCCAGAAGCGCCGCCGAAGAAATTAATAATCGAAAAAATTAAAAGCGGCATTGATGGATTGATCACCACGTTGCGCGATCCAATCGATACCGAAGCCTTCGAAGCAGGGAAGGGGACGCTGAAGGTTGTGGCGCAGATCGCTGTCGGGTTCGACAACATCGACCGCGCGGCGGC
>DATFXC010000162.1:0-11026 GCA_035258625.1 Candidatus Udaeobacter sp.
CATTGTTGCCGCGCTGCCGCCGCCGGTTCTTTTCGCTTTCGGCCAATTCCTCGGGGTTTGCGCGTGGGCTTTTTCCGGAAAATATCGGCGGATCGCGATGCGCAACTTTGAGATCGCGTTTGCGAATGAAAAGTCGGCGCGCGAATTGCGTCAGCTTGTGCGCCGCCATTTCCGGCGGCTCGGTGCGAACCTGCTTTGCAGTGCAAAACTCACGCAGATGCCGCCAGAGAAAATCCTCCAGCGCGTCGAGGTCGAAAATATCGAGGCGATGGCGCGCGAATTTCGCGCGGGCGTTCCGGTGGTGCTCGTTCTAAGCCACCTCGGGACGTGGGAAGTGTTCGCGCAATTGATGCCGAAGTTCGTCGGGTTTGTGCGAAATGCGAGTGTCTATCAGGGGCTTGGCAACCGTTTCATTGACGAGCACGTGCGTCGGACACGCAGCCAGACAGGCCTGGAATTGTTCGACCGCCACGACGGATTCGAGCCGGTGATCGACTTGCTGCGCTCGGGCGGAGGCGTGGGCGTTTTGTCGGATCAACACGCGGGCGATCACGGCGTGTGGACACCATTTTTCGGGCGGCTTGCGTCCACTTCGCCTTTGCCAGCTCTACTCGCCAAGCGTACGCGGGCGGCTCTGATCGCCGCTGGAGTTTACACGACCGGACGCGCGCGCTGGCGAATGACATTCACCGAACGCTTCGACCAAAGAGGCGCTTCCGTTGCAGTGCTCACCTCAAAAATAAATGAAGTGATCGAGCAACAAATTCGTCGAGCGCCGCAAGACTGGTTCTGGGTGCACAATCGTTGGAAAACGCCTCAGCCGAATTTTCTTCTCGCGAACTACAAACGCGGCGTTTATTTGCCGCCGGGAATTTCGGCCGGTGATCTGAAGCCATTCCGAATTCTCATTCGCTCAACCAAGTGGCTGGGGGACGCAGTGATGAGCGTGCCGGCAGTGCGCGCGATCAAGAATGCTCGGCCCGACACCGAAGTTACAATCGCCGCGCCGCAGAAAATCGCGCCGATGTGGAAACTCATTCCGGAAGTGAACGCGATCATTCCTTTACCAAACGATTCATTTTTTCCAGTTGTTAGGCAGTTGAGGCAACAAATGCGTTTTGACGTGGCGATTCTTTTTCCGAACTCGCTGCGCGTCGCGCTTGAAACGTGGTTGAGCGGAATTCCGCGAAGAGTGGGCTATCGCGGGCATTGGCGGATTTGGTTCATGAACCAAATCGTTCGCAAACCACGCAAGCCCGGACCGCCCGAACATCATTCGCTCCGTTTTCTTCGGATCGCGGGCGAATGCGGGGCAGAAACATCAACCCCGTCTTCGCAAGGCTTCGGCGCCGCAGGCATCGAACATCAAACATTGCACATCGAAGTTCCAAATCTAAATCGAACATCAAACATCAAACATCAAACGTTGATCGGCCTTTGTCCGGGTGCGGAATACGGCCCAGCGAAACGATGGTTGCCCGAACGATTCGCTGAGGCAGCGGCAAAGATCACCGCACAATCATCGGCGCAATGGATTCTTCTTGGCACGAAGAACGACACTGCAATAGGCGAACAGCTCGCCGCTGCGATCGGCGATCATTGCGTGAACCGGATCGGCCAGACCACGCTCGATCAACTTATCGACGAACTGCGGCAATGCCGTCTGCTGGTTACGAACGATACAGGCACAATGCATCTCGCCGCGCTATTGGGCGTGCCGGTGGTCGCGATTTTTGGCTCGACCGAACCGCGCCTGACCGGGCCACTCGGCAACGGGCATATTGCCTTGCGGCACCACGTCGAATGCAGCCCCTGTTTTCTTCGCGAATGCCCGATCGATTTCCGCTGCATGAAAGCGGTCAGCGCTCAAGAGGTCGCCGATGCTGTGCTGTCAATGCTCGCCAAGTGAATTTCACTTTCGAGATCGATCGCCGCGACCGCTGGCAATTCGCCGCTTCGCCGCCCGTAGATAAGCCTCGTCGATTTCGAATCCGATAAATCTTTCCACCCCATAGCGCTGAGCTGCGACCGCGGAATTACCGATGCCGAGAAAGGGATCCAGCATGGTTTGGACGCGCGACGCTCCATGCAGTTTGATGCACCATTCGACCAGTTGGACCGGGAACGTCGCGGGGTGCGGACGTTCTTTCTCGCGATTCTGAATCGTTTCGTACGGAACGAACCACGTGTTTCCGCGACAACGCAGATCATCTCCCCGAGTATGGCGCCAGCGAGCGATATTGCTCTTGTCCTCATACGGCACGCCAAGCGCGAGCCGATCCAATTTTACGCGACCGGATTTCGTGAAATGAAAAACATACTCGTGGCAATCGTTTAGAAATCGCGGCGAATTGATCGGCTTGAAATGGCCGAACGTTTTGAGATCGCCCGCGACTCTGACCTGGCGTTTTGCATCTTGGTTGGGATCGCGACCGGGCGGAGCGCTGAGAGGATTGAGGTGCGGGTCGCGCGCGTCGGTTTTTACATCGATCGTGTCAATTGCGATCGATTTGACCCAGTGAATCGTGTTTTGCAACACGAATAAATCGCGCAACGTCATGACGATCTCGTGGGGCAGCATCGGGTTCGACGGCGCGGCGCCGATGTTGAGAAAAAAAGAACCGTCCGGCTTTAACAGGCGTCGGATTTGTCCTGCCCATTCGCCGCACCAATCTAAATACGATCGTCGGTCCTGCCGGTCGGAGTACCGGCTGTACCTGATTCCGAGATTGTACGGCGGCGAGGTCACCGCAAGCTCAACGCTTTCATCCGCCAGCCGCGACATTCCCGCGATGCAATCTTGCCGGCGAAGATCAAACTTGGTCACGAGACGGAATTTTGCGTCGATACGCGTTTCGTACAAGCGGGAAACTAACCCGGGCGTTCTGTTTCTAAGGAGCATGGACTGTTAACCTGTAGTGGCAGCCGTGTCGGCTGCGAATCCGAGGGCAATGCAGGCGGCACGCCTGCCTCTACAGGGGACCTGCCCAGATATGGAACATTCGCGCATATCCGTGAATTCGCTTATCTTTTTCTAATGGCCGACAAGCCGTCGAAACTGAAGATCGCCGATCGCGAGTTTACGTCGCGTCTGCTGGTTGGGACCGGAAAATTTGCGTCCAACGAGTTGATGCGCGACGCGCTCATTGCCAGCGGTACCGAGCTCGTTACCGTCGCGCTCCGTCGCGCCGATCTCTCAGGCAAACACGATCCGTTTGCGAACATTCTGGACTTTATCGATCCCAAACGCTTTCTGCTCCTGCCAAACACCAGCGGCGCCCGAAATGCGGAGGAGGCCGTGCGCCTCGCGCGGCTCGCGGCGAGCGCAGGTTTGCCCACGTGGATCAAGCTGGAGATTCATCCCGACCCGCGTTATTTGCTTCCCGATCCCGTTGAGACACTCGCAGCGGCGGAGATTCTGGTGAGGGAAGGATTCACCGTTCTTCCGTACATCAACGCCGATCCGGTGCTCGCGAAACGATTGCAGGACATCGGCACCGCTACGGTGATGCCGCTCGGGTCGCCGATCGGCAGCAACCGCGGCATCGAAACGCGCGCGCAGATCGAGATCATCATCCAACAGGCCACCGTGCCCGTTGTGGTGGATGCGGGACTTGGCGCGCCGAGTCACGCCGCTGAAGCAATGGAGATGGGTGCGGACGCGGTGCTGGTGAACACCGCGATCGCAATCGCGTCCGATCCAGTTCGCATGGCAAAAGCCTTCAAGAAAGCCATTGAAGCAGGGCGCGAAGCGCGCGAAATCGGGTTAGCCGAAAAACTCAACGCAGCGTCGGCAACCAGCCCGTTGACCGGATTTCTGACTGGAACTTAGCCTCGTTCTTTATTTTGGTTTAACGTCGAGGACGCTTTTTCACTCCCAGCCTGGGGGCATCGCCTTTGGCGCTAACACGCAGCACTCGCCTTGCGCGTTCGCTGTCGCAGTTGGATACGGAACCAGTTCACAACGTCGTCTCGCTTACCACCGCTTCGCGATGCCGGATGCCGCGTCGAGTTTCTTTTTGCAATCGTCTCAGGCGACTCGACAATGCGGCTTTTGCCGCCGAGCTCATTCGATCGATGAACAAGATTCCGTGGAGATGATCGTGCTCATGTTGGATTGCCCGCGCGAGAAGACCGCTTGCCTCGATTTGAAACATCTCGCCTTCGAACGTCTGCGCACGCACGAGCACCGACTGCGCCCTTTCAATGTCGCCGGTGATCTCCGGAAAGCTTAAACAACCTTCCACGCCCACGTCGGTTTCGCCGTACGGCTCGATCTCCGGATTGACCAACACAATCGGCATCGCGCTCTTTGGATCGACGTCTTTGCCACTCAGCTTGAGCGTGCTTGGCCGGTCTTCGACTGCCGAAACGTCGAGCACGGTGAGCTGCAACGGCTGACCGACCTGCTGCGCCGCCAGCCCGACGCCGTGCGCCGCGTGCATCGTCTCGATCATGTTCGCTGCCAGCTCCCGGATTCGCTCGTCGATTTTCCCGATCCGATCACCTTTGGCCCGGAGGATCGGGTCGCCATACTGCAGGATCGGCAGGATCATTTTCCCTCTTCGCGGGTGAACGCCGGCAAATTTTTCACGCCCGCCAGCTTCAACGCGTCCATCACCTTAATAATCGTGCCGAATGACGCTTTCTTGTCAGCTTGCAGCGCGAGCGTCGACTTGCGCTCTTCAGGCAAACCGCGCACCGCGGCTTCCAGTTCGTCCACGTTTATCGTTCGTCCATCCAGCTTGACCTCGTCATTTTCATTGATGCTCACGATAGCGTGTTCGAGTTCAGACGGCCGTTTCTGTGCGGTTTTCGATTCTGGCAAATTAATCTGCACCTCCGGCTGATCCTTTTTGAATGTCGTGGAGACGACAAAAAATATCAGCAGGATGATGAGAATATCGACGAGCGAAACGATGATGATGACAGGCGCTCGTCGTTTTCGTACTGCAAACTTCATCTGATCAAGTGCGTCGCGAGCTTCACGCGACGGAGCTCGGAATCTGCGCCGTCCTGTGGTCGCGCGTGCTGCGGCCGTAATAGCAATTGTTGATCAATTCAAGGACGAGCGTTTCCATTTCGACCGACATCACTTCCACTTTTCGGGAAAAATAGGTGAACCCGACCAGTGTCGGCACGGCGATGGAAAGTCCGAAGACGGTTGCGTTTAATGCTTCGGCGATGCCAAGCGCGATCTGGCGCGTATCCGATCCGCCTGCGCTTAACCCGAGGTGCGAAAAAACGTGCACCAAACCCGAAACGGCCCCGATCAATCCGAGCAACGGCGCAATGCCAACGATGACTTCGAGAATAATGAGGCCGCGCTCCAGCCGCACCATCTCGTGCCGCGCGCGTGTTTGGACCACTTCAACGTTTTCTGAACGCGGGCCACGCAGGTGCTGCAACGCCACACGCGTGATTCGCGCCAGCGACGAAGGATCATGATACACGATCCGTGACAGCCGTTCAGGACTTTCGCCCGGAGCCAGACGTTCGATTTCCGCTTCGATCGCAGCCGGCATGACAATTTTCCGGCGCAACGCGAGCCCGCGCAAAATCATGATCGTCACCGACACAATCGAGCAGGCTAGCAGTGGCCACATGAAAAGGCCGCCCCTCGAGAAAAATCCGAGCACGACATCCACGATTCCCGCCGTTTCGGCAATGATCCAGGCGATGATCATCCGTTAGGAAAAATAATGAACCCGAGTCCTTCCACTTCCAAGCCTTCGGGCGGCAGTGACTGCGCCACCTCCTCGGGAATGGGCGGAAGATGCGCTTCGAGCACGGATTGGACGCAGACGCTGGCGAACGCCTGATTGGAACTGTTTTCGGTGACCTTGAGATCCTTCACTCGTCCGCTTGGATCGATAACAAATCGCAAGCGCAAAGTCCCGATGTTAATCAAATCACGTTTTTGCTCCACGTACGCATACCAGCGGGAGCCGATGGAATCTGCCACGATCTTCTGGTAACGGCCGAGCGGTGTGCCCAAGGCATTCACGGATGAAATCCCGCGGTTTGTGATGTTTCCCGCGATGTTAGTCCGTTGCTTTTGGCGACGATACGCCGATTGCGTTTGCGACGATGCAGTCGCCGAATCGAGCGCAGCCGCTGATTTTTGCGTCAGTAACGCAAATTGCTCCGCGGCAGTCACGGGAGCGGCCGGTTGCGCAGCTGGCTGAGCATTCTGTTGCGACGCCGCATTCTGCTGCGGCTGTGCGCCCTTCGTCTCGAGTGAATGAGGGTTTGTTTCGAAATCCATAAACGGGCGGTCTTTCCCAGCCTGCGACGGCAACGGCAGTTCGCCAGCAGCCGCCAGCTCGCTTGCTCCAATCGAATTGGCGTTCGATTCGAATGTTTTGTCTTTCGGCTCCGGCGCTTTTTTAGATTCGTCCGTCTCGATGAATTGGGAATTCTTTGAAGCCATTGATGCTGGCGACAGATCCATGAGCGTCAGCTCCACGGGTTTTTCCGGCTCCGGGAGACTCGGCGAAAAAAAGCCGCTGAATGCAGCGAGCAAAAACGCCACCAGCAAATGAATTAGAATCGCCGCAAGGAGCGCCCAGAAAACTGTTCGCGCATCTTGTTCGTAATCCCGCAGCCTGTCGGGATTGCCCGGCTGGGCGAAGACAATGTCAGCCGTCGTCATGGAGCAATGATTGCTTGATGAAGAAGCATTCGGATTAAAAGCTCTTTAAGGCTGGAACAGTATCTCAGGCCACAGGCGCTGACAACTTGCGGAGCATCCTGCCGGGGAGCGCATGCGCCTAGTCCCGCGCCTGCGGGAGTGATCGCGTCCGCGCGATCACGGACCTTTCCTTTGCTCGTGCTCTACCGGACCTCGTTCCATTGCGCGAAGCCCGCGCGTAATGAAACAAATACTGCTGCGCATATCCGCCGTGTCCTCCGAAGTACGTTTCAGAGAACTCCAGCAGCCGCTGCGCGGTCACTTTCTTTACACGCGAAAAATAATGTTGCTTCAACGCGCGCTCGATCCAGACATCGATTGGAAATGCCCGCAGCCTCTCATAAGCAAAGAGCATCACGCAATTTGCAATCTTCGGCCCCACGCCTGGCAACGCGCACAGTTGTTTTCGGAGCTCGGCATCAGACAACGCCCACCACGCCTCGAGATTCGCTTTGCCACTGCTGACCAGCCGCGCAGTCGCGCGCAGGTTTTTAGCGCGGTACCCGAGCTTGCATTCGAGTAATTCCTTTTCCGACGCTTGTGCAAGTCGCCGCGGCGAAGCGAAAGTGTACACGAGCTGATTGCCAATGCTCCGTTGCTCACCAAATCGTTTCCGAAGCGCCAGCGAAATTTGGCGAATATGCGCAACCTGTTTCATCGATGAGCAAACGAACGTGGCGAGACATTCCCAGTTCGGCTGTCGGAGAATCCGCAACCCGCGACAAAAATCGCGGGCAGCATTCATCACAGGGTCCTTCGGAAAGGAGTCGCAAATCTCTCCCAGCGGATGATCGAGCGCGAAGTAGCGCGCGACAATTCCGGGGAGCGCGCGTGTCTCGCGTGCTGGTTTTGGCGTTCCGCCAAAACGAACTTTCAAAACGCTGCTGTTTTGTTCGAGAAAAACAGGCAAATCCCCAATCGTCCCGACAAACCCATTGCCGGTTCTTTCCCAGTGAAACACCTGGCCGGAATCAAGGCTCTTCTCGAGATCGAAATCAGGTGCAAAAATCTCAATCACATTCGTGAAGATAATAACGAATGACGAATGTCTAATGACAAAGCACGAAGGAATGGTTTGCCGCGGTATGTCTGACGGGCTTTCGGATTTCGACATTCGGGTTTGTTTCGTCATTCGACATTCGTCATTCGTCATTCAAACTGACCGCCGACATGGATGCTCGGCTCGCGATCGATACCGCAGTTCTGCTCCTCTATTTTGTCGTCATCATTTCCATCGGCCTTTACATGGGCCGGAAGGAAGAAAATCTCAAAGATTTCGCGCTAGGCGGTCGCGCAATTCCGTGGTGGGCCATTCTCGCCTCTCTAATCGCCGCAGAGACGAGTGCGGGCACTTTCTTTGGCACGCCAGGAGAAGGTTTCACCTTTCGAAATTACACTTACCTGCAACTGGCCCTCGGCACCATCCTGGCGCGCATTTTGGTCAGCTACATTTTCATCAAGCCTTATTACGACTACAAAGTTTATTCCATTTACGAGTATCTCACCGTGCGCTTTGGCGTGCCGACGAAAAACGCGGCATCCGCTATTTTCATGGTTACGCGTACGCTGGCGTCCGGCGCGCGCCTGTACGTAGCGGCGATCGCGCTCGCGCTTGCGTACGAAATGATTCGCGGCGTGCAACCCGGACAAAAAGAAACGCTGTTCATCTACATCGGCTCAACGATTGTCATTGTCATTTTGACCGCCATCTACACGACTCTCGGCGGCATTAAAGCGGTGATCTGGACCGATTTCATCCAGGCCTCGATCATGATTGGCAGCGCGCTCATTGCGCTCGGCCTGCTTTACTTTTCAATTCCGGGAGGTTGGCACCAGATCGTTCAGCGTCACGGTGGCTTCCACATCTCTGATTTCATTACCACCGGATTGAACCCCGCCAAAACCGGTTGGGACAAAATCAAAGGCATGTTCGCCATCGAATACACGATTTTCGCCGGCCTGATCGGTTCCACTTTTATGACCATGTCCACGCACGGCACCGACCAGGACATGGTGCAACGGATGCTGACCGCGCCGGACGTTCGGCGCAGCAGACGCTCGGTCATTTTGTCCGGTTTGGCCGATATTCCGATCGCCTTTACGTTTCTGAGTATAGGCGTGTTACTTTGGGTTTTTTACCAGACGCATCAGGATCCTGCATTACCCAAAACGCCGAACGAAATTTTCTGTCACTACATTCTCTACGAAATGCCAGCGGGTATTCGTGGATTGTTGCTGGCAGGAATATTCGCGACTGCGATGGGCTCGCTCAGCACCGCGATCAACGCGCTGGCCACAAGTTTCACTCGCGACTGGTACGAGCCGTACATCAATCCACAGTCGACCGCTGAACAAAGTTTACGTGCCGTGCGGTGGGCCACCGTTTGGTTCTCCCTCCTGATGATCATTGTCGCTTCGATCACCGCGTATCTCGTGATAGTATATCCTAACGTCCGCATAATTCCGATCGTTCTGGGAATCTACGGTTACACCTATGGCTCGGTGCTGGGAATTTTTCTCGCCGGGATGCTCACCAAATCGCGTGGCAATAATCGCGGCAACATTGTCGCCATGATCGTGGGCTTCATCGTCGTCGCGATTTTGAGCGGGCTCCCAAACAACATTGCGGGCCTGTTCGGCGGCAAGTTATACACGCAGCCGAGCTGGCTGCCGGTAATGCAATTCCCCTGGTGGATTTGCTTCGGCACCCTCGTCACGTTTTCTGTGGCGATTTTGTTCCGGACGAGCCGCAACAATTCGGAGACGGCACGCACGAAGTGACGCGCCCTACCGGCAAAAGGCGAACGCATGCGGACTGGTAGGGCGAGCAGTCCTCTGCACGCCGATGGCTTAAGCAGAAATTTGACTCGCAGTCGTCGCTCAATACTCGTAACAGAGTTTTTTCACGCAACCCTGAATTAATTACTGAAACGCTATGGCCCACATCGTGACCGAGAAATGTAACGGCTGTAAATTCACCGACTGTGTAGAGGTGTGTCCAGTCGCGTGCTTCTACGAAATGGAAAACCAGGTGGTAATCCAACCAGACGAATGCATCGATTGCATGGCATGCGTGGAAGTCTGCCCGGTTCACGCGATCTATGCGGACGCCGACATTCCCGCGGAATACACAAAAGACATCGAGTTCAATGCTGTCGAGTCCAACAAGATCAAGGACTTAGGCGGCGCGGCAATCACCGTGCGCAAGGATCCTCTGCCCACCGCGAACGACCGTAAAAAAGCGCTCGGTTATTAAATTCACAGATTACATGGAGACGGTCCGCCCTGGGGCCGTTCGGAATCACGACCCCCGGGACGCGTCGCCTCCAATATCCCCATACCACGTGAATCGTGGAATCAGGAACTCAGGAATCGAGGAAAGGGATTTCCGAGATAGAAGGTAAAGCTGCGAGGGTAGTAGCGAGCGGGAGAGGGAGCCGAGCGAGTTTCAATCGAGGAAAAGGATTCCGAGATAGAAGGTAAAACTCCGAGGGAAGCAGCGAAGAACGGAAAAAGCGAGAAATTTCTTGTGTTCCTGCCTTGAAAGCCCGGCCGTTACTGCGCATCCGTTGCAGGCTGATTCGTCGTTTTGAATTTCTGACTCACGGATACAGAAAAAGCCAGTCGCATTCGGGAGATCTTCCCAAACGAAGAACGAAAGCACGAAATCAGGAGTTGCAGGCGGAGCGCCTTCGCCCCGTATAGCGGCCCACCGGTGGGCACGTCCCCAGTTTCCAAATTCTAAACCTTCCTGCGTTCCTGCTTTCTGGATTCGATTTCCTTGTTGCCGATTCAATCGACCGGTTGACCTTCGATTACTATGAAAAATAAGGGCAACAACGATTGCGATGGATGCGGCGGTTCGGTTCGAGCGTTGGCAGCGTCGGCCGGGATTCAGTTTGGCGATCTTCAGACCGAAGCGTATCGACTGCGCGAAAAGCTCGGGCCGGATCATCAGAAAGCTTATTACGAGATCATTCGCCAACTCACGCATGGCGGTGCTCTTTCCGAAGCGGAACAACGCATTCTCCTCGAGCTGGGCAAGCGCGGCTTCGCCGTCGGTTCCGACCGCGAAGCAGAGAAGTTCGTGGCGTACGCGCAAGGTTTGCATAAACGCATGCTAGGCGATCGCAGCGCCAGCCCGGTCGCGCTCGCGATCATCGGCGTGATCGCGAACTATGCTATTCCTTCCAACCTCGGCCGGCGCGGCCGCGTGTTAGCGAGAGCGTCGCAGCATCCAGTCCGCGACATTCTGCTTGGCGTCGCCGGTGGCGCGATCGGCGGTCTGCGGATGAGCGGCTGGAATCCGATCGGCGGCGTGGTAGGCGGCGT
>DATFXC010000163.1:0-3951 GCA_035258625.1 Candidatus Udaeobacter sp.
AAAGCAAATCCACCCCGCAGGTCTGCCGCTGCGGCATAGGGAGCTCGGGGAAAGTTTGGGTCGCAGGTAACGTCGTAGACCCATGTTGGTTTCTTTGAATTCCAAACACGCCCCGGCAGGCCCTGGCCTTCGGGAAGGGTAATTACGAGAGATAAATCAGAGAACTTTTTTACTCTCTCTGACGCCTCATGCCATACGTTACGGCAGCGCAATCCGCGGGCTGCCTCGTCGTAAGTCCAGATCGCAGCGAATGCCCAATCTCCGCTCGAGGCCATTGCTTCCAAAAGTTCAGTGGCCACTTCGGCAAGCGTCCATGAGGCAGCAAGCAGGTTTGTAACCGCGTACTGGGTGGCACGTCTGCGCTCCGTTCGAACACGTCCCGTGACGTCCCGCGCGATTTTTGACGCGCCGATAACATTCCCGGTTCCATCTCTGATTGGCGAAACTGCCAGCGAAACATCGAGCGCTGTCCCATCCTTGCGGAGGTGAACTGTCTCGTAACGAAGGATGCGCTCGCCCTGCCGCAGCTGTTCGATAATTCCCAGCTCTTCATTGTGGCGATTGGGTGGGACCAAAACGCTGATCGGTTTACCGATAATTTCATCAGCGCCGTACCCAAAAAGCCGCTCCGCCTCTTTGTTCCAACTGGTGACTATTTCATCGAGATCTTTGCTGATGACCGCATCCCCTGAAGAATCAATGATCGCAGCCAGGTGGCGGTTTGTTTCCTCAGCGCGTTTTCGCTCGGTGATATCGCGTAAGTAGGCCGTGAAAATCGGCGACCCATTGACCTGGGTTGCGTTGATCGCAAGCGCTACCAGAATCTCACTACCATCGCGGCGTAGTGCTTCGATTTCGATCAGCTTTCCAATCAACGGGCCTTCGCGAGTCTTAAGATAACGAGCCAGCCCTTGTCGGTGTCGCTCCCGAAGTCTTGGCGGGATGATTAGTTCAGCCAGCTCTTTGCCAACTGCTTCGCTGCGAGTAAAGCCGAATACTCGCTCCGCAGCCGGGTTAAACTCCTGCACCCGCCCATTCGCATCCATGGTGATGATGCAATCGAGCGACGAGTCGAGGAATATGCGGCCAAGCGCCTCCAGTGTTCCAGCTGAATCCACAGCGGTTTTTACCTCCTCGATAAATTATGCCGATGCTACGTCCGCATTTCTACGGATTACAATCCTGTCATAGTTACAATCCTGTGACAAAGCTTTATTGCTTGGTCCCAGCAGGCGGGAAAATCGTTTTCCAATCGTCTAATATAGATTTCCGGAACCCTGTGATTGAATTTTTGGCAAGCGATGCGAAGAAATCAGGTTCAGTGGCAAACTTTGTTGTCGCGAGCGATCTAGTCAGCTGAGCAGTTCCTGAGGAACTTTCCCGCCGTTTTCAGCAATCTTTATCAGCACTTGTTTATGCAACCAGACGTTCATCGATGCTGAATCGTTTGGATCGCCAGTGTAATTGAGTTCCTGCGCCAATTGCTTGCGCGCTTTAAAACTACTGTCCATTCCGACGAGTTTCATGAGATCCACAATCGATTTTTTCCAATCCAGGTTTTCAGGATTCTTGGCAGCGAATCCATCAAGGATCATTGCAACATCTACGACTTTCGCCGGGGCTGCTGGCGCGGCCGACGGAGGAGCCGCTGCGGGGGCCGCCGACGGTTGCGCACCGGCTGTGGACGGCGCGGCTGCTGGCGCAGCGGACGCTCCACTCGTCGCTGCTACAGTCGCGCTGGGATGGCTGAATATTTTCGACATTAGATTGCTGAGTAAACCCATAACAGGTCCTTTCTATTTGTTGTTAGTGTGTGTTGTTGTTGTTTTGATGTGATTAAATGTAAATCCCTTCGTTCTACGTTTCCGAGCTGTTATGCGCCACCGTTGGCGCGTTACCTTCACCACCAGAAAGCGCGCGGTCCCCATGCTCCGTACCAACCGCGGGCATAAAAGCTGTTCATTTCCGCGGCCATGTAATAGTTCTGCGCGATTTGCTGCTGAATGCAGAGTTGTTGGTAGCGCTGGTACTCAGCCTCGTGGCCGACATAAGCAACGCCTGCGTTCTCGTCCTTGTAAACATAAAAGGTTTTTCCCTTCACCGTCGCGTGCTCGACCTTGTAGGGTGGCAGGGCAGCATAGAGTTGCTGTTGCTTTGGCGTTTGCGGCGTTAGGGCGCGAAAGCCAGCCGCCGACAGCAGCGATGTCGTATTGCTTGATCCCATCTCGGCGCAACCGGCCACAAAGAGTGTGGCGGCGGCCGCAACGAAGATGAGGATGATATTTGGTTTGGGCTTTTCGATTTTCATATTTGTTCGGTTAGTTGTTCTGAGTTGGAAGTGACCTTTGTTGATGTTAACGCCACTATCCCGTTAGCTTTTCGCCATCTTATTCTTAATAATGCCGATGATGGCCATGAGGATGGCGCCGCCCACGCCGCCGCCGGCGACATTGCTCAGAATGCTGGTGAGGTCCATCGAACCGCCGCCAGCCGCCGCACTTCCCAATACCATCTGGAGAACCGTTCCTCCCAGGCCGCCGCCGACAATTCCGGCGATGGAGTTTCCCAAGGTGCCCAGACTGTTTTCTTTCATGGCTGCGCCCGCTACGTTGCCCCCGACTGCACCGCTGATTAATTGAATTATGAGGCTGATGATATTCATGAGTTTGGTTTCTGTTTTGTTCGCGCTTTGGTTTTCATCGGCTGGTCTGCGAACGGGACACAGCGAAAAAAGGAAGTGACAACCTCCGGGTGTATTGTTTGTGCAATTGCCGTTGAGTGCCCAGATCGCGCATAACGAGTCGAGAACGGCTCGTCCGAAATGGTTGCACGCATGCGATGAGGGACATACTGCTCTCAGATTCGCACAGCCAAAGGAAAGTTGGATATGACCAAAGTCCTACGCGACGGCAGGTTAGAAGTCAGAAGGAAGAAGTAAGGCTCAGACGCGATTCAGCGCATCACGCACGGCGGTGATGAATTTTTCGTCGTCGAACGGTTTCATGAAGAATGCCACTGGACCGATCGCCATCGCGGTTGCACGCGCTGCCAGATCTTCACGCGCAGTTATCACGATCACTTTTGTCTTTGGTGAGATTGCGCAGAGACGTGCCAGCAATTCCAAACCTGTTACATCATCCATCCAGATGTCAGTCACCACGATGGGTACATGATGAATGCCTGCGTGTGTCAGAAAATCCTCGGCTTTGTTGAACGGACGAACTTTGAATCCTTCAGACGCGAGCAGATAATGTATCGATTTGAGCACAGAAGGATCGTCATCCACCACGCAGACTTCCTTCGCTTCCTCTTGTGTCCCTTCGGTCATGCCGCGGCCTTAGTTTTTTGAACTTCTCCACGCCCGGCTGGCAGGCGAACAATCATGCGCGCACCGCGATCGGGAGGGTTCTCGGCTGTGATCGTGCCGCCGTGCGCTTCGACAATCGACCGAACGATAGGCAGCCCCATACCCATTCCTTTTTGTTTCGTGGAAAAGAAGTGATCGAAGACTTTGTCCGGACGATCCTTTGGCAATCCCATTCCGAAATCGCGGACGGTAACTTCGGCGACGTCGCCTTTGTCGGAGCGTGTACTGATGATGACACGCCGTTTTACCGGAGGAAGTTGTTCCATGGCGTCGAGCGCATTGACAATGAGATTTAGCAGCACTTGCTGGATCTGAACGAGAGTTCCCTGCACGCCAGGCACGGTGGGATCAAGTTCAGTGGTGACGACGCTTTCCCGATTTAAAACGTCCGAACTAACGAGTCGCACGGTGTCAGTAATGATCGCATTGAGATTCAACAGTGTGTGTACACTCGGCTCTTTCCGGACCAGGCTTCGAATGCCTCGCATGACTTCACCGGCGCGTTGACTATCCGCGACCATGCTATGGAGTAACTCTCGCAAGAGTTCCACGTCGATGTTTCCGCGTTCAAGGAACCGTCGCGC
>DATFXC010000164.1:0-8564 GCA_035258625.1 Candidatus Udaeobacter sp.
TCAGGTCGCATGGAACAATTTCGTTGTTAGTAGGAACTAAGCATCCGGTTTCCACAGACGCTTGCGAAAGTAAGCTCGCCAGTTCTCAGGGAGCGCGGGTAGCTCGCTTACGCGCTGCAGAAGGTCCTGCTTCGCGGCGTCGGCGGTGTAGAGCTCAACGATGTCGGCGACGGTGACACCGTTCTCATCGCGCGCTAGTACCTCGATGGAATCACCAGCCGCGATCTCGCCTTCCTCAGCAACGGAAAAATAGAAGCCATTGCGACCGCTGTGCAGAAACCGCTTAATCACATCTGCGCGGCCGAAGCGAATACCTAGCTTGAAACACGGCATCCTAGGTTGAGTTACAACGAATTCCGCCGAGCCGATGCGAAACCGGTCGCCGATATGAACGGCTTTGTCGTCGAGCGCGCCTTCCGTAGTAAAATTTTCGCCGAAAGCTCCCCACTCCAAGTCCGTGGTCGGAAGTTCGTTGCGCCAGAATGCGTAGTGCTCGGACGGGTAAACGTAAACTGCCTTGTCGACTCCTCCATGTACCGTCAGGTCAGATTGCTCATCGCCATCTAAGTTCAGTTTTCTAACTTGCACCCGGCCGCGTACAGGCGATTTGAAGATGGATGTCCGAACGGTCCGTCCGTTCCATTCCACCTCGTGCGGAAGACTTACGTTCACGGACAAGAGTTTCATTCTTCATCGGCTTACGGCTGGTATCCATCCTTCTGCCACTGGGCGAACAACGCGAGCTGTTCCGCGGGTCCAATAGGGCCCGCCGGGTGGCATGGAAGGCGGGTCGCCTTCGTGCGGCGAAAGCGTTCCAAGCACTTTATTAGCATTGTCCGGGTTCGACATGAATGTCTAATCGTCCAACTTTACGCCGTGCGACTTCATGTGCGAAATATCGACAGCGCGAAACAGTGGCCTGATATCACGCGCGAAAGAAACCTGCGGCGCCTTTTTATGCTTGCTCTGCTGTTTTATCATACGTCCTCCTCCATTTGCATTGTGGCTTATCTGGTTGATCGCGCGACCGGCATCAATGGCGCAGCGCCGAAGTTCTTACTGAACCGTTTGCACCACACAGACACCGTACGGTATTTCGCCAGGTCTAGATCGGAGCCGAGAGTGTAGTTTTGGTCGCCGATGTTCCCCTTGATGAGTCCCAGATCGACGAACGCGGCGTGTTCCACGCTAGCGTTGTCCCTGGCGTCTTCGGCGGCAACCATGTAAATGTGCACGTCAGGGCCGTTAGATGTTGTAAAGTTCGTGAACCGGAGAACCCGGCTGCCATTCTCGATGCGATAGATTGTTGCGGTTCCCTCGGTTGGGTGCGTGCCGCTATGGAAAGTACCCGACGCAAGGACCTCTGCCGCTGAATCGTTGGTCGTGAGAAATGCTTCGTTGACTCGGCGATTAACAAAAAGCCGCTCCGGTCGAAACCAGTACCAGCCGGCCACAAGGGCGATGACGATAAAGGGAATAACAACCTTCCACTTTTTGGTGCGTGAGTCTTGTATCTTCATAAATTCTCCTTCATGCCCTTCGGAGTAAAATCATGGGGCGGTCCGACGTACGGGAACTCTTCCAGCAAATCGCGGTGCGGCCCGACTTTATTTCCTGTCACCTTTCCGTTCGTGTAGAGCGATAAGAAAACCGACAACATCGTCAGTCAGTGTCCGGCCATTGTACGGATAGCGCGCTGGCTCGCGGATTATGGGAAAGAATGTCTGGCAACAATGTTCTCGAGACGTCCTTTGCCTCCTCAGGGGCATACCCGCCCGAGTGTTCCAATTCATGCGCGAACACACCTATGAAGCGATCATCATTCGCTGGCTGTCCGCTGAGGTACCCATCCCTCTGTTCCCCGACTAGGAAAACCGCCTGCAATGGTCTTCCGCCCCGATCCGCCTGGATCCAGTCTTGTTCGGTTCTATCTACGGTGCGGGCCCAAATTCCCACCTTGTTAATCCCGAGTTCTGAGTTGGGAACTTCAACCACGATGCCGCAAACATTTTTGTCTTTGAAGAAATCGTCTCCAGGAAACTGCATGCGATTGAAATTGCCGTTTACGTCGAAGAAGAAAGGATCACTGCGCCAACCGAAGAAAAAATGGAAGTCGCCGACTTGTGTCACCAGGGCTTCCTTTCCGACGGACACCGGGGCTTGCTGGACGATAACTTCACCTTCCTCACCTACACTACCTGCTCGCATGCCCTGAAGACGGCGCACTGTCGCAGTCTGCTGCCCGTCTCCCGAAGACGAGAACTGCACGCTCCAACCGAGATCGGCAACTGCATCACCGTTTGTGTCGATCTTGAATTATAGCGCTCCCGGTTTAAATGGCTCGCTCGTTGTCGGCTCAGGTGAGTCCAACCTGAAAGACGGGTGCACATTGAGGACGATTATTGACTTAGCAGGGTCTCCTGGCTTGGTGAAAGCATAGAGATCAGTCATGTCCAATCGGGCATCTCCGCGCGGAAACCCAAAGTTGGGACCGGAGGCATGATGTGACATTGGTATTGTCCTACGCTTAACGCCCGACTTGGCCGACGTAATAGCCCAGGCGGTTTTCCACATCGCCGGGTTTGTGAAAGCCTTGCTCCATCAACTTTTTGATTCTCTCTTGCGCGGGCGGTCGCATGATCGAGGCAAAGCACACATCCCACTCCGGTGCGATTTCGTAGTCAGGCGGCAAACTGGCCACGTCGACGAAGCGCTTGGTTTCGCTGATCGCCCGCTTGTCGAACGACGCGATCCGGGTTGCTAACGCATCGACAAACTCCTCAAGCTCGGCGTCCGGTAATGATCGATTGACATATCCATATCGTTCGGCCAACTCGCCTGGAATGTCGTCGGCTCCCAGAAGCACTTCCAGTGCGCGTCCTCTTCCCATGAGGCGCGGTAGCCGTGCCATTGGGCCCCCTCCAGGCACAATGCCCGCCCCGACTTCGAAGTGCGACAAAATCGCTTTTTCGCGGCTGGCGAAACGCATATCGCAGGCAAGAGCAAGCTCACTTCCGACACCGGTGGCGCGTCCCCGAATTGACGCAATCGACACGACCGGTGCACGGCTGAGGCGCACGAGCATATCGGGCAGCGGCTGCAACCCGGTGGGTCCCGGCGGCAGGCTGGTTGTGTCGTCGATTTTTGCAAGGAAATCGTAATGAGTCAGAAAGAACCCTTCTACCGCGCTATCAAAGACGACCACTTTGAGATGCTCGTCACTTTCCACCGCTGTGATGGCCTCGTTGAGCTGCGGAATAGTGTCCGGGCCAAAGATGTTGAGGGGCGGATGATTAATTGTCACGCGCCAGTACGCGGGCGATCGTCGCGTCAGGAGAATCTGTTTAGTCATGGTCGTGTCATTCGTTGGTTGCTTCTTTCTAACTAGCGCCGCTAATTCCCGAAATGCAACCGGACCTTCTTGCTGTCCGCGTATGGATTGGCGCAGGAACAAACGATCCGATTATTCCAATATCTGAGACAAACGCCCTTGCCGAACTCTTGCGCAACGCTGGTGCAGACGTCACGATCCACTATTTCCAAGCTGGCTATGAGTAACGATGGCGGATGTCGAAGCCGCCAAGGATCGGTTGACCTCCTTGGCCGAAGCTTAGGAGGGCATTACCACAGATACTTACGCGCGAAGGTGGCCCAGGAAAAACTGATCCAGGCTTCGGCAATTCCATACACGATTATGCGCGCGACGCAGTTCTTTGAGTTCGTTGGACGCATCGCTGATTCGGCGACCACCGGGCAGGCCGTTCACCTGCCCTCGGTGTTGTTTCAGCCCATCTTTTCGGACGACCTCGCCGCTGCCGTGGCCAGAATCGCCGTCGCAGAGCCGTTGAATGGGCAGCATTGCCTTCCGGCGGCGGTGTTCTTCGCTGCCGATGATTCCAAATGGATCACCGGAGAAACGCTTCTCATTTCGGGCGGTCTACGTTAGATTGTAGAACAAACGGTTCAGCGACAGGAAAAGGAAACGAAAACATGAAAACAAAATTGTCCGGCGTCGCGCTTGTTGCCAGCGCGGTCACGATTGCTCAAGCGAACCCAGGAGGTGTTCACGCAGTGACAGGGGCATCTCACAGAGGTACAGTTGCACGCAGTGCCCCGGCTGTTCACGCTCCGATGCGGCCCGGCGGTGTTTCATCGTTCCGCCCGACGCCGATGCGGTCACACGGCAGTAGACCGTTTTATTCAGGCCAACGCTCTCCATCCTTCGGGATGCGTTCGTCACCATCGGCCGCGTACCGGCAGCCTTTTTATTCGAGTCGAGGTTCGTTCACGCGTTCCGGTCCATACACGCTAGCAACTATCCCGCAACGCAATCGTGCCGCCCCATTCGCGAATCGCAGAAATCCAGCTGGCACACATGTGTGGAACCAGCGAAACACCGGAACGCAGTTCCGGAATAGAAACAATATATGGAACGCAAACAATTTCCGGAATGGAAACAATCTGCGGAACGCAAATAATCGCCGAAATGGAAACAATCATCTCCGTCGTGACTGGCAAAAACACATTTTTGCTCACCGTTCCGGGGATTGGCATGGCGATTGGAACCGCAATTGCGACCATTGGTGGAACGGTCACCGATGCTCCTTCATTAATGGATCGTGGGTGATCTTCAATCTGGGATTTTCTCCGTGGTGGCCTTCGTACTACCCGGACGATTACTACTACGACTATGGCTTTCCGAATGATGGCTACGGCTCGTCGACCTACGGGTACGATTATCCGTATTCGTACAATTATGATCCCGGCGACTACGACTCCGGCGATTACCAGGGACAGATGTATTACGATCAAAACAGCTATCCCGACCAATCGCAGGGCTACTACGATTCCACTGTTTACCAAACTCAAGCGTACGACGATCCGAATGCCTACCCCGATGAATCGCAATCAGACTATTCGACCATTGTCGCAGCGCAGGAGCGACTGGCTCGCCAGGGCTACTATCGCGGCGAGACAGATGGTGTGCTCAGCGCTGAGATGCAGAAAGCCCTCAAGCGTTATCAAAGTACCAACGACTTGCGCCAGACTGGCTACCTCGACAGCGACACCCTCGCCGTAATGGGATTATCCAAAGGCGCAGGGTACTAAAAACAAACAAACCACACGGTCAAAGATAGGCGTCACGCATGCCGGACGCCGAACGACGGTAGAGCGACGAGGGAAGTAGAAAGGCTCGGTCTCTGCTGGATTCATTTCCCGCGGGACGTGGCCCCTCCTTGATGAGAGAACCCGTCATCAGCTATCCTGTTTCGACAAATGATTAAAGGTAGCCAAATCCGGAAAGCTAACTACCATCGAGCCGCTTCTGATCAATCGGTGGTCGCCGCGCGCGATGTCGGGCGAAGAAATTTCGCAGGAGGAATTGATGCGGTTGTTCGAAGCTGCGCGTTGGGCGCCGTCGTCATTCAACGCGCAGCCAGTGGCGCGCTCTTTATGCGCGTCGCGGCACGGAACATTGGCAAACCTTTTTCGATCTGCTCGTCGACGCGAACACAAGGCGTCGGCAAAAAACGCTGCCGTCCTCGTCGTTTTTATTTCGCGAAAACTTTTCGGTCACGATAACGAACCTTCAGTGACGCACTCCTATGACGGCGGAGCAGCGTGGGAGAACTTCGCGTTGCAAGGTTTTCATCAGGACTTGGTCGTGCATGGCATGGAAGGATTTGGTTACGAGCGAGCGCGCAAAGACCTGCAGATTCCGGACGAATTCCAAGTCGAAGCCATGGCAGCCGTCGGCAGGCCGGGGCCGAAAGAATTACTTCCCGAAAAATTGCAGGCGCGCGAAAGCCCCAATCGTCGGCACAAACTTCACGAGAGCGTTTTCGAAGGACCGTTCAAGTCTCGATAGGAACTAGCTCACAGGACCACTGTTCCCCGCAATATCTCCACGGCATAGCCGCCGACGCGGACGTTGGTGACGCGTTCCCCTTCACGCGTTGCCTGGACATGTATTTCGCTGGGGCGACGACACTCGGCACCTTGTCGAATCAACACCTGTTCATCACTATTTGCGATGCCGTGCTGGACCATCCAACTGGCAGCGCACCCCGCCGCCGATCCTGTGGCTGGGTCTTCGCCGCCGTAGAAAAACATTCGAGTTCCAGCTTCGAGCCGGCCTTCGCGGCGTTCAGGACAGAGAAAGTAGAACAAGTTCGCGCCGCTCTTCCTCAGAAATTCCGCCGCCTGAGTGTAACTAAACTGTAGATCCGAGAGCGTCTGTCGATTGCGGAATGGCACGATCGTGAAGGTGAATCCTGTCGAGACCGGTTGGATCGGCCATTTCGAATGAATCTCGTTAACCGGTATTCCAATGACGCGCGCGACGTTTTCCCGCGAAAATGAAGCTCCAAATTCAGGATCGCGCTGCCGCATTTCGCCAAATACCCGACCGTCCACTCGATCACCTCCGGCGTTCTCCGAATTCACAATGAAACGCACCGGAATTTTGCCGACTTTCAAATCGAGGGCGATTTCGGCAGGCTTCTCTTGATTCGGCTCCGACGCATACAAATACAACGCCGTGCCAAGTGTCGGATGGCCGGCGAAGGGCAATTCCTGCTCGACCGTGAAGATTCGGACTTTCTTTCCTTCGCGAGCTTCGGTGGCGCGATCGCGCGGCAAAATGAAAGTGGTTTCGGAGAGATTCATCTCACGCGCCAGAGCCTGCATCTCGGCATCGTTCAATGCTCGAGCGTCGGGGAATACAGCCAGCGGATTACCCGCGAGCGGCGTTTGCGTGAATACATCAAGCTGAATGAATTCGTAAGTGCGGCCGGACATAAGAGACTTCTGCACACGTATCAGAGGACATGCAAAGACATTAATTATTGCGGTGCAATTAGCACAGCTTGCGTGATCGTTTTCGTCACGTTGCGCGGAGGAATTTCCTGAGGAAAGCGGCGGAGCACTGCGAGCGTGGCTTAGATTTGGATTGTGCTGAGTTGCGCGTAAGGTTTGCTTGTGACTAACGAGCCGAAAGACGACGAGCAGTTTTATCGCGACACCGAAAGCGTTGCCTTTACCAAGTTAGACGATCACCAACTCTCGCTGCTTGAACCGCTCGGACAACGCCGTGTCGTGAAGCGTGACGAGCTAGTGTACAAGGCGGGACAACGAGACGTTGGCCTGACGGTTGTCTTGCGCGGCGAAATACAGGTCTTCGAGCGGCGGGACGACATCGAACAGGAACTCGCGGTTGGGCACGCGCGTGATTTCATCGGCGACGTGGCGATGTTGCAAGGGACATCGACGCTCGCGACTGCGCGCGTGACATCGGACGAGGCCGAGATTCTGTACGTGCCCGCGGCTGAACTCCGGCGCGTGCTGGCGGAGGTGCCAAGGGTCAGCAAACCTATCGTGGACGCGTTGATCATGCGACGACGGCGCTTGCGTCGCGATCGCGAATTTGCCGGATTGCGTGTGCTTGCTGCGCGCGGTGCGCGTGACGGACATCAACTCGACGATTTTCTGGATAAGAACCACATCCCGCATCGCCTAATCGAATTCGAGAGCGAACAGGGTCAGGCCTTGAGCGATCGGCTTCATCTCACCACTCGCGATCTGCCGGCGCTGATTACTCCTGTCGGCGCGCCGTTGCGTCGGCCGTCTTTGCGCGAAGTGGCTCAGGTTGCCGGTCTGCTTCGGCCACTCGCGCTTCAGGATGAAACGGAGATTTTATCGGACGTGACGATTGTGGGCGCCGGACCCGCCGGGCTCGGCGCAGCGGTGTATGCCGCGTCCGAAGGGTTGAAGACAGTCGTTCTGGAAAGTTATGCGCCGGGCGGACAGGCTGGCTCGTCCTCGTTGATCGAAAATTTCTTTGGTTACCCAACCGGAATCAGCGGCGGCGATTTGACATGGCTCGCTCAACTCCAGGCTTACCGCTTCGGCGCGAAATTTTCGACACCGGCTCAGGCGCTTTCGCTTAACTACAATACCGAGGGCGAATACCGCGCCTGTATTGAAATCGAAGGCTGTCCCGCAATTCTACGCACGAAAACTGTGCTGATTGCTACCGGCGCCGACTATCGCCGCCTGGACGCAGAGAACCGTGAGCGCTTTGAAGGAGTTGGCGTTTACTACGCGGCAACGGCGCTCGAAGGTCAGATTTGTCGAAACGAAACAGTGATTGTCGTCGGCAGTGGTAACTCGGCCGGACAAGCGGCGATGTTTCTTTCCGAGGGCGCCGCCAAAGTCTTGCTCGTTGTTCGAGGCGATGACATTACGAAAAAAATGTCCGACTACCTCTCGCGCCGCGTGCAGGCGCAGCCCAACATCGAAATTCTTTACCGAACAGAGATTCGGAAGATGTTCGGTGATCAAAGACTCGAAGAAGTCGAATTGGAAAACACGCAAACACACGAGCGTCACACGGTCAAAACACCTGCTGTCTTTTCTATGATCGGCGCTCGCCCGTGCACAGAGTGGTTGCCGCCGGAAATTGAGCGGGACGACAAGGGATTCATCAAAACCGGTGCGGACGTCGCTGAAGCACCGGCATGGCGCGAAAACAAACGGCGACCCGCGCCGCTCGAAACCAGTCT
>DATFXC010000165.1:0-5789 GCA_035258625.1 Candidatus Udaeobacter sp.
GTCCGATAAAAATAAGTGCACAACGCGAAATGTATCGCCAGCGACACAATTAATCCGAGCCAGAGCCAGTTGCGCTCCTTGCTGCCCGTTAGCAAACCTTCGGTCTCGAAGCGGTCGAGCTCGTCGAAATCGGAAGCCCTCATGCGGTTGCAAAGATACCACTTAAATGACGAAGCACGAATGCCGAAGGAGAACGCAATCACGATCTAAATCGGCGACCACTCAGCGTTTGCCATCTAGTGATCCGGACTTAATTCGTCATTCGGAGTTCGTCATTCGCTTGTCATGTCGAGTGAATGTCGAGACATCTCTGATTTCATCCCGCAGTTCCACGTGTTCGCTCGATGAATGCACGCGCAGCCCGGCGTATTTCCTCCGCCACACGCGCTTCGGGCGACACAAATTTCGGGGTGAACCACGGAAACAATCCGATCAAATCGTGCGTGACCAGAATTTGGCCGTCGCAATGCTCACCCGAGCCGATCCCGATCGTCGGGATGCCGATCGCATAAGTGATCTGCTTAGCGACATCGGCTAGGACAATCTCGAGCACCACGGAAAATGCCCCCGCTTTTTCCACCGCATGGGCGTCCGCCAGCAATGCTTCGACCTCCGATTGTGTGCGGCCTTTTATTCGGTACCCGCCTTGCTCGCGCACACTTTGCGGCAGCATGCCGATGTGCGCCATAAACGGTATTCCGGCCTGCGTGATCGCCTCGATCTGCCCGACATGACTCACACCACCTTCGAGCTTCACCGCCTCCGCGCCGGCGTCGACAAATTTTCTGGCCGTCTCCGCAGCTTGTGCCGGAGTGTCGTAAGTGTGAATCGGCATATCCGCGACGAGCAACGCCTGTTTGACCCCCCGCGCCGCCGCGCGCGTGTGATGCAACATTTCGTTCAGTGTCACATCCGTAGTGTCCTGATAACCCAGAACTACCATGCCTAGCGAATCGCCCACGAGGATGATATCGATGCCACTCTCATCGAGCAAACGCGCTGTGGGATAATCGTACGCAGTGAGCGCGGTAATTTTTTCGCCGCGCCGCTTCATCTCGCGAAAATCTTTCATTGCGCTTGCTCGCAAGATCAGCTGCCCATTTCAGAACGCAAGCCGCGGCAGAAAGCGGCGCTGCTCTGCAGTTTGCATCTTTGCATCTACCAGCTGGCCGCACAGGGAACCACGTCGCCAGGTTCTTTAAACTCCGCGAGCAACCCGCTGACAGTCTTCTTCTCGCCTAACAAAACCAAGTCGGGCCGGATATCGGCCAGCGGCCGAAGCACAAAGGTTCTTAAGTGCAGTCGCGGATGCGGCAGTTGCAATCGCTCGTCGTTGATTTGTTGGTCTCCGCAGTAGAGCAGATCGATATCGATGGTTCGCGAAACGTTCCTTGGATGATCCCGTTTGCGGCCCAACGCTCCCTCGATCTGAATCAGTTGCTCAAGCAAACGCTCGGGATCGTCTTCATACTCAAATTCAACGACCGCATTCCAAAACTTTCCGGCTCCCGCTTCGCAACCGACCGGTTCGGTCTCGTAAACCGCCGAGGAAAGAATCGGCAGCTTTACATTGGCGAGATTGAAAATTGCCTTTCGCGCGGCGCGCAGATTCTCGAGGCGATTGCCGAGGTTCGAGCCGAGTGCGACTGCGGTTCTCATTTTCTCTGTAGCGGCGGCCTATGACCGCCGTGCGAATTGTAGGGCGTCTGTGCCAGACGCCATGGCGTTTCACAGAAACGCCCTACAGTTTCACAGTCCCAGCACATCTTGCATCGAGTAAAGTCCCGGTGGTTTGTTGATAATCCACTTCGCCGCGCGTAATGCGCCTAACGCAAAAATCCCGCGATTTGCTGCCCGATGCGTTAGCTCCAAGGATTCGCCGGGTCCGCTGAAATTTATCGTATGCTCGCCGACAACATCACCCTCGCGAATTGATTGAATCGGTATTTCGCTGTCTCGCACCGATTTCAAAATTTCAGCCAGTGTTTTGGCTGTCCCGCTCGGCGCATCTTTTTTCATTTTGTGATGCGTTTCGACAATCTCTGGATTAAAATCCGGCCCGAGCAATTCGGCAGCCTTTTGCGCCAGCCAAAAGAGCGCGTTGACCCCCACGCTGAAATTCGAGGCCAAAACGATCGGGACCAAGTGCGCTGCCTCTTCCATCGTTTTGCATTGCTGCTGAGAGTGGCCGGTCGTTCCAATGACGAGCGATTTGCCATGCTGCAACGCGGCGCGGCAGATTTCATCGATGCTGTCGGCCTGACTGAAGTCGATTGCCACGTCACAATTTTTCATAGCCGGTTCTATCGAATCGCCCAGATCGCATCGCGCGGCGATCTCGATTTTCCGATCGCTCTGCGCCAGATGGAGCACAGTTTTTCCCATGCGACCGGCCGCGCCGATGAGCAACACGCGCATGGGAGATTCCTTCATTGCTGCGCATTTTAGACCCTGTAGCGTCCGCTGTCCTCAGCGGAGTTCAGGAGGTCGCTTTTCGACGTGGAAGATTGTGCGCTGAGGACAGCGCACGCTGCAGCACTTGCAGGCTACCGCTTCGATTCGAAGTCTTCCAGCGTCTTACGCAGGCGCGCCTGGTTCGCTTCGCTCATTTCACACAAGGGCAAACGAACTTCAGACGACACCGCGCTGCGCCAGCCAAGAGCTGTCTTCACAGGAACCGGGTTGGGCTCGATGAACAAATCTTTGAACAACGGCAGCAATTTCCGATGCAGGTTTGCCGCCGATCTTAAATCGCCCGATTCGCAGTCTCGCACGAGAGCGCACACTTCAGATGGAAACAAATTCGAGGCCACGCTCACGACACCGGCAGCGCCCACGGCCATAAACGGGAGCGTGAGCGAATCGTCGCCGCTCAAAATCGTAAACGCTTCGGGCAAACGCCGGCGCAACTCCCCAACGCGCTCGACGCTACCGCTTGCTTCCTTGATAGACACGATGTTGCGGCATTCTTTGGCCAAACGGGCCACGGTCTCCGGCAGGATGTCCACACTGCAACGTCCGGGGATGTTGTAGAGCATGATTGGCAGCGAGGTAGCGTCGGCGATTGCTTTGAAATGGCGGAACAATCCTTCCTGGCTCGGTTTGTTGTAATACGGTGCGACGAGCAGCGCGGCGTCCACTCCGAGTTTCTCGGCCAGCTTCGTGTCGGCGATGGCGTGTTGTGTGGCGTTCGAACCTGTTCCCGCAAGCACGAGGCAACGCTTATTCGCCTTTACGACTGCACAGCGGATCACTTGTTCCCGTTCGTCGTGTGAAAGCGTTGGCGATTCGCCAGTCGTGCCGATCGCGACGACCCCGGTGATGCCTGCCGCGATTTGTGTTTCGATCAGTTGTTCGAATGCAGAAACGTCAATGCCGCCATCGCGAAATGGCGTGACCAATGCCGTGAACGTGCCGCGAAACATGTTTTCTATTCAATTGTCATGTCGAGCGAAGTCGAGATATCTCTGGATATCGAAAATTAGAGATTCCTCGACTCCGCCGGAATGACAGAACACCAACCTTGTGGGGTTCAAATCTCAATCGTCCCTTCGAAAACAAATTTCGCGGGCCCCGTGAGTGTGACGTTGCGGAAGCCGCCATCAATTCTTTCGAAACCGACCTGAAGTTCGTCGCCGCCCCGCGCGAGGACAGTGACTGGCCCTTTGCAATCCTCGCTGGCGGCGAAGATGAGCGCACTGGCGACTATCCCCGTGCCGCACGCGAGCGTTTCGTCTTCCACGCCCCGTTCATAGGTGCGAATGGCGATTTTGTTGGGCCCACGTTTTTCGATGAAGTTCACGTTTGTCCCATTCGGTGAAAACATTTTGTGACGACGAATCGCTGCGCCCTCGCGGCGCACGTCGGCCTCATCGATTTTCGCAACGGGGATCACGACATGCGGGACCCCGCTGTTGATGAAGTGAACCGTCTTGTTTTGAGCCGCCGTGAGTAAGTCGACGTTCAGGCGCAGATCAGTGGGCTCGGTCATTTGCAGTGTTACGAAATCGCCCTTCAGTTCTGCAGAAATCACACCGGCCGGCGTTTCAAAAGAAATCCTTCCCTCGTGTCCGCCAACTTTATTTGCAAAACGCGCGAAACAGCGGGCGCCGTTGCCGCACATCTCAGCCTCTCCGCCGTCGGCGTTGAAATAGCGCATTCGAAAATCCGCGCGATTTGTTGGGTTTTCGAGTAACAGGATGCCGTCGGCGCCGACGCCACGGTGCCGATCACATAATTGCGCGATCTGGTCGCGACCTAAATCGATGTCTCCCCTCCTGTTATCAAACAGGATAAAATCATTCCCCGCGCCATTCATTTTCGTAAAGCGCAACATGCATTTCGTTTAGCATACGTGCGGTGGAAACGCGAACGCGGCGCTCAAGGAGTGACGGCTTCCAAGCCGTCGTTCGTTGGTGAGCGCGCCATTGCGGGATGCCTTTTCGGTGTTTATTTATCCCGCGTGAAGAAACTCGGCGTGTGGATGGTGATGGCCGTTCTTTGCCTCGCGCCGCAGTTCTCGTTCGCCGGCGATTGCAATGACCTGGTCCTGGCGCAGGTCAGACAGATGCCGAAAGGCGGTCGTTATTCTGTTTCGCATTTTGCAAAGATTCGCCTGCAATCCTCGGCACATTTTGAATCGGGGAAATTCTTTATCATTCCTTCGGGACCGAGTTTCTGTTCAGGCGCGACGTATCTGGTGTTTATCCGAACGATCGAAGCTTTGCGTGAACGTGGTCAGCTTCGTCTGGACTATGGCACGCTTGAGCGCTTGATCATTCGCGACCAGCGCGACGGAGAAGGAGTCTGGGGCCGATGGAACGCAAATGGTCCAGGTACTGCGCGTCTGTTTCACGAGCTGCGGCTCGGTCGAAATTTTGACAATATCGATCAAGCGAAGCCTGGCGATTTCATGAAAATTTTCTGGTCCAGGGCGGTTGGCAGAAACGAGCACGGACATTCCACGATTTTCCTGGGAACGGAGAATCGGCCGGACGGTCAGTACGTTCGTTACTGGTCGAGCAATATCCCGTCGGGTTACGGCGAGAAAAGTGTGCCGCGAAGCAAAATCGCCTACGCACTTTTCTCGCGTCTCGAAACGCCGGGCAATCTGGAGCGAATCACCAGCGCGCCCGTTGTCGATACGTATTTGGCGTCTCTGTTGCGCAGTCGTTCCAGCATTTCAGAAGCTGGCGCGAAGTGCGGGCTGTAGGCACGTGTCGCTAAAACGTACTTCATCGAGCGCCAACAAGTACGGCAACGAAATCTGGCTTGCCTTGGCTATAGCTGATCTATAAAACGGCATCATGCTTCTCGAAACCTTAAAACATCATTGGTGGGTTCCAGTTTTACGGGGTGTCGTTGCAATCATCTTCGGAATAATGGCGTTCGCCTATCCGGGATTAACACTCGCGGTGCTTGTAATCTTGTTTGGGGCCTGGGTGCTGGTTGACGGCATCTTTCGCATCATCGGCGCAATCGGGCACCGGTCGTCCGACCCTGATTGGGGCTGGCAGCTCGTCATCGGAATTCTCGGAATCATCATCGGCTTTCTCACGTTTCACGCGCCTGCAATAACCGCGCTTGCTCTGGTCATTTATATCGCCGCATGGGCGCTCATGATCGGCGTAAGCGAGATCGTGATAGCAATCAAGCTGCGCCAGGAAATTAAAGGCGAGTGGTTCCTGATTCTTATGGGCGTTGTGTCGATTCTCTTCGCGATCATGCTTCTATGGAACCCGCTGCCTGGCGCGCTCGCTCTGGTTTGGCTCATTGCGTCCTATGCGATT
>DATFXC010000166.1:0-4297 GCA_035258625.1 Candidatus Udaeobacter sp.
ACGACCGACTCCACCTCCGCTTCACTCGGCGAAGGAGTCGGCGTGGCCTCCTGTGCGTGACAAACAACGGTTGCAAAGACGAGTATCGCGACCGGAAAAAACCAAACTGGGCAATTTTGCATAACAAATTTCCTCCAACTCAGAGAGTCGGACTTGTTAGGCCTCGAATTGCTGCGAGACGTCGCATCGCCCAGCTCTCATTCTTCTTTTTGCGAAGAAGTTTTTTCGCTCCGCATTCGCGGAACGAATGAGGTGGACCGGACAAATATTCTGGCTCCTGGCTTTTGATGCCTGTGCGGCACCGCACCTTCTTCCCGCCTTCACCCCCGAAATCGTTTCGGGGATTGGCCCAGTGGGAAGTCGTATCCAGTTACAGCAGCGCAACTGCTCCCGATTCTCACGGGATTTCTTGCGCCGATCCACTTTCCAAGCTCGCAAAGAACTGGCACGAGAAATAGCGACTCACGTTGTACACTGCAAGATTTATTTATCGCTGCACTACAAAGCGCCGGCCCAGCGAAACAATAGACCCGTTCACCGCGAGCGTTTCCTCTTGTTCGGCGAAAGCTTGAACGATCGCGTCCCGTTTCTCACTCGGAGCAATCGCCCCGGCGATGTACCGAAAATAATACGCGGCGTTCTCTTTAAGCACGCGGCTGAACATTTTCTCAAGTTGCGCGCCGATCTCAGCAGCGGTGTGCAAGTCACGCTCATGATTTTGTCGCCACGCGTTCAGTGTCTCTGTCTTTAACAAAATTTTATCGAGAAACTCGTTGCCGACGACCAGCAGACCCGTCGCTTCAAGGAAACTGATCGCGCTATTAAACCAGCGCAATGTTTTCTCATCGGCAGACTCGTATGCGAAATCTTCGACGATTATACGTCCGCCCTTAGCCAAGCTTTCCGCCGCGCGTTCAACCGATGCATGGAGGGGATGAATGTGATGGAGGGAACGCGTGAACAGGACTGCGTCAAATTGGCCATCATTGAAGTGTGGCCACGTCGCTATGCGCGCGTCCACGCCCACCCGCTGTGCAGCAACGATAGAGTCGTGGTCAGAATCGATCGCCACCACAGCATACCCGTCCTTGCATAAACAAGCCGCCAATTCGCCCGCGCCGCACCCGACTTCAAGGATACGCCAACGCTTAGCTGGAAGGAATCGTTTGACGAAATCATAAGTGTAACGCGTCTCGAACTGCATTCTGGTGTAATTTAACTCCTGGCTTGCGCTTCCCGACTCAAGATTTATCTGTCTCTCGCCAAGGTTCATCTCCCAAAATTGCACTCATCACCCAATTTCGTTATCACCGGCGGCGCCGGGTTCATCGGCTCCAATCTCACGTTGGTGCTTCAGGAAAAATTTCCGGACGCGCGTCTTACGGTGATCGACGATTTTCGCTCAGGTAATTTCAACAATCTGGAGGGTTATAAGGGTGATTTTGTTGCTGGGAATCTCGCAAATCTCGATTGGCGAGAAAAATTCGGCGATCCCGCAGCCGCCGGATTCGACGCAATTTTTCATCTCGCATCGATCACCGACACGACTTTGCACGATCAGTTCATTCAGGTGCACGACAACGTGGAAAGTTTCCGACGGCTTTTGAATTTTGCGCGGTCCACAAAGACGCGAATCATCTACGCTTCCTCTGCGGCAACTTACGGCCCAGCCACTGAAGCGAGCGTGGAATCAAACGGGGCCGCACCAGCAAATGTTTATGCGTTTTCCAAGGTCATCATGGACAACATGGCGAGGCGCGCGGCCACGGAGTCGCCGGATTGGATCATCGTCGGGTTGCGTTACTTCAACGTTTACGGACCGCGCGAAGCGCACAAGGGTGTGCCAGCAAGTATGGTTTACCATCTTGCGCAACAAATGAAGGCCGGCCAACGGCCGCGCATTTTCAAGCACGGCGAGCAGAAACGCGATTTCGTTTACGTCAAGGACGCTGTGCAAGGCAGCATTCGCGCGCTCAATGCAAAGACGAGCGGAATTTACAATGTTGGAACAGGCCAGGCGCGGTCGTTTAACGAACTCATCGACGTCCTAAATAAGTGCTTGGGCACAAACTTCCAGCCCGAATACTTTGATAATCCTCACGCGCATTATCAAAACTTTACGCAAGCCGATCTCACCAGCGCGCGCAATGCTCTCAGATACGAGCCGCGGTTTTCGCTCGAAGATGGCGTGCGCGATTACATGCAGTGGTTGTTTGGGTAAACCCTTTAACGTGTTTCGCCAGCGCAGCGGTGGATCGGCTTCTCCGAAGACGATGGCAAACGTTGCCGAAGGCCAAACTGACGTTCGCGAGCCGAAGCGTGGGAATTTTGGCGGCGAAGCCTCAGTTGCCATCGCGTTGATGACAACGCGTTCCACCTTTGATGCCAGATGCGTGGGCTACCCTTCCCAGAAAAATTTCGTCGGGCGATGGATTTCTGGCGGAAGGCTTTTGTGCACGGGACAATTGAGCGCGGTTTGCTCAAGGACTTGGCGGTGTGGATGATCGGGCGACAGCGGGATGTGAACTTCTGAAGGCAAAGCAACGATCCGGCGCGGCGGATCGTTCGACATTTCCTTTTGCACGGACACAATCATGCCGCGCAGATTAACTCCGAGGTCCTCCGCCTTAATTCCCATGGTTGTGCTTATGCATGTGGCGAGAGCCGTGGCGACGAGATCCGTAGGCGAAAAAGCTTCGCCTTTTCCCTTATTATCGCTCGGGGCGTCAGTCGAAATTTTTGATTGCGAGGGACCGTGCGTCGCGTCGCAATGCAAATCACCCGTGTACTTGACTGATACTTCAACCATAGTTCAGCCACAGATTAACACAGATTTTCACAGATTCAGAACTGAGCCAATCTGTGTTTCATCTGTGTCCGTCTGTGGCAATAGACACTTCTAAACGACCTCTCCAGACTTCGTGCCAACTTACGTCTTGATCAGCGGCGGTGGAATATCCTCGGTCGGCCCGACGTCGATGCCACGCCGGAGTTTGCTGTGGCGGACGCTATAAAGGAAATAAATCAGGAGGCCGATTCCCAGCCAGACCACAAAACGAATCCAGGTCATCACCGGTAGGCTCAGCATCAGAGCCAGGCACAGGAACACGCCGAGGATTGGGAAAATCGGAACGAACGGCACGCGAAACGGACGCGGCCGTTCCGGGTTCACGCGGCGCAGCACGTTCACGCCGAGGCAAACTAAAATAAATGCGAAGAGCGTGCCGATGTTCGTTAGGTCTGCGAGCTCGCCGATGTTTGTGACCATCGCTACGCCGGCGACGACAACTCCGGTCCAGATTGTCGTGACATGCGGTGTCCGGAACCGCGGATGAATTCGGGCAAAGTATTGCGGCAACAAACCGTCGCGCGCCATCGCCATGAAAATTCGCGGCTGACCAAGCTGGAACACAAGCAGCACAGAAGTTGTGCCTGCGAGCGCGCCCGCACTCACCAGCGCCTGTGCCCACGGTTTGCTCGCGAAGGCTGTGGCGACAGCTGCCGCATCGCCAGTATAAGTCGTGTATTTCTTTATTCCCGTAAGCACAGCCGACATCAGCACGTAGAGGACGGTGCAGATGATCAAACTGGCAATGATCCCGATCGGCATGTCACGTTGCGGATTGCGGGTTTCTTCGGCTGTGGTTGAAACCGCGTCGAAGCCGATGAATGCGAAGAACACAATCGCCGCGCCGCTCATCAGACCGGGAAAGCCATGCGGCATAAACGGGTGCCAGTTAGGTGGGTTCACCATAAACGCGCCGAAGGCGATGACGAACACGACCACGGCGACCTTGATAATGACTATCGTCGTGTTCGTATGCGCGCTTTCCCGAATCCCGTAAACCAGAATGACGGTAACCGCCGCAACTATAAGCAAGGCCGGCAGATTGAATGAGATGGAATGGCCGGCAATCACAGGCAAACTGGACGACGAATACGGTTGCAACGCCGCGCCTCCTTTGGCGAGCAAATCAGTGGCGGTTTGATGATCGTTCACCAGCCAGAGCGGAAACTTCAAGTGAAACAGGCTGTCGCAGAGTTGGACGAAATAACCTGACCAGCTCACGGCTACAGCCATGTTGCCAACGGCGTATTCCAAAATCAGGTCCCAACCGATGATCCACGCCACGATCTCGCCCATAGTAGCGTAGGAATAAGTATACGCCGATCCTGAGACCGGGATCATGGACGCGAGTTCGGCGTAACAAAACGCAGCAAACGCGCACGCGATGCCGGCGACGATAAACGAAACGGCGATGGCGGGACCTGCACCCGCGCGTCCAAGGACAATGCC